>JBEOKH010000391.1:0-12871 GCA_040275625.1 Thauera sp.
CGCGCCTTCCGGCGCTCCTACGGGGCGTTCGGAGGCGAGCCGCCGGTTCGCGCCTTCCGGCGCTCCTACAGGGCGTTCGGAGGCGAGGGTTTTGTAGGAGCGCCGGAAGGCGCGAAAGCGGATCGCTCGGCGTCGCCCCCGCGTCGTGGGGGTGGGGCTGCGCTCAAATCGTCGGGCGCTGCTCGAAGCTTGGGAGGGAATCGAGATCGGTCTCGAACACCTCCACCCGCGACACCCGCGCATTCGAAGGACCCCGGTGGGCCCAGGCGACGAAGGCCTCGACGGCGGCGAGCGGGCCGATCACGAGTGCCTCGACGGTCCCGTCGCTGCGGTTGCGCACCCAGCCGGCGAGCCGGAGGCGCGCGGCCTCCGCGGTTGCGCTGCCGCGATACCAGACCCCCTGCACCCGGCCGTGGATGCGGAGGCGGCGGGCGATCCGGTCCCGCCCTTGCGAGGGCGCATCGGGTAGCGGCGATTTCCCGTCGGGCACGCTGGAGCGCTGCTCGGGCAGGGTCGATTTCCCGTCAGGCATAGGCGATCTCCGGTTCGCGCCCGCTCAGGCGCTGGGCGCGGATCAGCGCCTCGGTGAGGTTGGCGGTGATGTTGTCGTCGCCGAGCTTGTCGCTGAAGCCCGAGCGGAACACGATAGAGCCGGGCTGCGAATTGAGCCCGCACAGCACCAGGTGGGCGCCGCGCTTCTGCAGGTTGCGGTGCAGGGTCTGCAGGATGTCCAGCCCGGTGGTGTCGATGTTGATCACCTTGTCCATGTCCAGGATCACCACCTCGGGGTGGCCTTCGAGCCCGAGCAGCAGGTTCTCGAGCTTGTTGGCGGCGCCGAAGAAGAGGCTGCCCTTGAGCTTGTAGGCGACGATGCGCGGCGTGCCGTCCGGGTGCGATAGCGCCTCGACGCCATAGAAGTCTTCCAGTGGCACGCGGTCGATGCGGGTGAGGTCCGACATGCGGTAGATGAAGAACAGGCTCGCCAGTGCCATGCCGATCTCGACCGCGAGGGTGAGGTCGAACACCACGGTGATGAAGAAGGTGCCGAGCAGGATGGTGCGGTAGTTCAGGGAGTAGCGCGCGAGCTCCCTGGGCGCGAAGGCGTGCCATTCGCCCATGTTGATCGACACGATGACCACGATCGCCGACAGCGTGGCGAGCGGGATGTGGCTGGCCAGCGGCGCCAGCGCGAGCACGATCGCGAGCAGCACGCCGGCGTGGATCATGCCCGCGATCGGGGTGCGCCCGCCGGTGCGGATGTTGGTGGCGGTGCGTGCGATCGCGCCGGTGGCGGCGAAGCCGCCGAACAGCGGCGCGGCGACGTTGGCGATGCCCTGCGCCATGAGCTCCTGGTTGGGGTCGTGGCGGTCGTCGATC
Source organism: Thauera sp. (assembly GCA_040275625.1). Lineage (GTDB taxonomy): Bacteria > Pseudomonadota > Gammaproteobacteria > Burkholderiales > Rhodocyclaceae > Thauera. The sequence goes on from JBEOKH010000391.1 coordinate 1,378, forward strand.
TGGCTGTCGGCCACACGCGCCGAGAGCAGTGACTCGATCGCGCCCAGCAGCGCGATCGTGATCGCTGGCGCGATCAGCTTGCCGAGCGTGGACAGGCTCAGTGCGGGCAGGCCGAAGGGCGGGATTTCCTGCGGGATGCCGCCGAAGCGGCTGCCGATGGTGTCGACCGGGAGCGCGACCAAGGCATTGACCGCGGTCAGGATGATCAGCACCGCGAGCGGCCCGGGCAGGCGACGCATCCAGGCGGTCTTCGCCGCCTGGCGGTTCCACGCCACCAGGATCGTCAGCGACACGATCGCCACGGCGACCGTGGGCAGGTCCAGGGTCGGCAGCGCTTCGATCAGCGCGTGCATCTTGGCGAAGAACTCGCCCGGCAGGTCGGCGATCTTGAGGCCGAGGAAGTCCTTGATCTGCGAGATGAAGATCACCACCGCGATGCCGTTGGTGAAGCCGATCACCACCGACAGCGGAATGAATCGGATCATGTTGCCCAGGCGCAAGGCGCCCATGGCGAAAAGCAGCACGCCCGACATCATCGTGGCGATGAGCAGGTTCTGCACGCCGAGGTCGGCGACGATGGCGTAGATGATGGGTATGAAGGCACCGGTGGGGCCGCCGATCTGCACCTTCGAGCCGCCCAGGAAGGCGATCAGGAAGCCGGCGACGATCGCGGTCCAGATGCCGGCCGAGGGCGACATGCCGGACGCGATCGCGAACGCCATCGCCAGCGGCAGGGCGAGCACGCCGACGGTGATGCCCGAGGAGAGGTCGCCGATGAAGGTCGCGCGGCTGTAGCCGTGCAGGGTGTCGAAAAGCTTGGGACGAAAATTGAGTTTCATGCTGTCTCCGCTGCGTACTGGTTCAGGACGGGGCGCGAGGCCCGGGCGGCGGCGCCGCCATCGAGGACTGGCGAGCGGCGCGGACTGCGGAGACAGTCACCCTCGGCCCGCGTGATGCAGGACGATCCAGCGTTTCGAGGGTGTGAGCGGCATGGCGGCTACTCGAAGTGGGTCACTTCACCTTCATGCCGGGAAGCGCGCCGGCGTCGGGTGACAGGATGAAGAGGCCCGGCGTGTTGCCGTCGGCGTCGGAGGCCGCGAGTACCATGCCCTCGCTCATGCCGAACTTCATCTTGCGCGGCGCGAGGTTGGCGACCATCACCGTCATGCGCCCGATCAGCGTTGCCGGGTCGTAGGCCGACTTGATGCCCGCGAAGACCTGGCGCGGCTTGGGGTTGCCGGCCTCGTCGGTCTCGCCGATGTCGAGCGCCAGGCGGATGAGCTTGTCGGCGCCTTCCACGTGTTCGGCGTTGACGATCTTCGCGATGCGCAGATCGACCTTGGTGAAGTCGTCGATCGAGATGTGGGGCGATGGGGTCTCGGCCGCCTGCGCGACGTGCTGCTGCTTTTCGGCATGGCGCTGTTGCGAGGACGCAGCCTTGGTTACCGCCTCCGCCTTGACCGGCGCGGCAGCGGCCGGGGCGAGCGACTCGCGGTTGGCTTCGAGCAGGTCGTCGATCTGTTTGCGCTCGACGCGGGTCATCAGGTGGCTGTAGGCCTGGATGGCGTGGCCGGCGGGTAGCGCCGCCCACTCGCTCTGCCAGTCCATCGCCGGGATGGCGAGGAAGGCTTCGACCTGCGCAGCCAGCGCCGGCAGCACCGGCTTGAGGTAGCGCGCGAGGTCGCGGAACATGGTCAGCGCAGTGCTGCACACCGTGTGCAGGTGGGCCTGCTGGCCTTCCTGCTTGGCCAGCTCCCAGGGCTTGTGGTCGTTCACATATTGGTTGGCGAGGTCGGCCAGACGCATGATCTCGCGCAGCGCGCGGCTGAAGTCGCGCTCTTCATAGGCTGTGGCGACGCGGCCCTCCGCCCAGGCCGCGGCGAATTCGGCGCAGGCGGCGGCATCGACTTCGCCCAGTCTGCCTTCGAAGCGTTTGCCGATGAATCCCGCGCAGCGGCTGGCGATGTTCACGAACTTGCCCACGAGGTCGGAGTTGACCTTGGCGATCATGTCGTCGAGGTTGAGGTCGACGTCTTCCATGGTGCCGTTGGACTTGCCGGCGAAGTAGTAGCGCAGCCACTCGGGGTTGAGTTTCTGCGTGATGTAGGAGTGCGCGGTGATGAAGGTGCCGCGGCTCTTGCTCATCTTGGCGCCGTCGACGGTCAGAAAGCCGTTCACGCACAACTGGCTGGGCGTGGCGTAGCCGGCGAACTTGAGCATCGCCGGCCAGAACAGGGCGTGGAAATAGAGGATGTCCTTGCCGATGAAGTGCACCATCTCGGTGCCGGCCGCGGTGGCGCGGGCGGCGTCGGTGAAGTCCTCGACGGCGATCGTCTCGCCCGCTGCGGCGCGTTTGGCGGCGAGGTTGCGGAAGCTGGCGAGGTAGCCGATCGGCGCGTCCAGCCAGACGTAGAAGTACTTGCCTGGCGCCCCCGGGATCTCGAAGCCGAAGTAGGGCGCGTCGCGCGAGATGTCCCAGTCGGAGAGCTTGTTCTCGCCCTCCTCGCCGAGCCACTCCTTCATCTTGTTGGCGGCTTCCGTCTGCAGGCGGCGTTCGCCGGCGGCGTTGGTGCCGCGCGTCCACTCGCGCAGGAAGACCACCGCGCGCTCATCCGACAGGCGAAAGAAATAGTGCTCGGAGGTCTTCAGCACTGGCTTGGCACCGGACACCGCCGAGTACGGGTTCTTGAGTTCGGTGGGGGCGTAGGCCGCGCCGCAGGCCTCGCAGTTGTCGCCGTACTGGTCCGCCGCGCCGCACTTGGGGCACTCGCCCTTGATGAAGCGGTCGGGCAGGAACATCTCCTTGACCGGGTCGTAGTACTGCTCGATCGAGCGCGTGTCGATGAGGCCGCCGGCCTTCAGCTTGCCGTAGATGTCTTCGGCGTAGAAGCGGTTCTCGGCGCTGTGCGTGGAGTGATAGTTGTCGAAGGCGACGCCGAAGGCGGTGAAGTCGCGCAGGTGTTCGCCATGCACGCGCTCGATGAGCTGCTCGGGGGTGAGGCCTTCCTTCTCGGCGCGCAGCATCACCGGCGTGCCGTGGGTGTCGTCCGCGCAGACGTAATGCACCGCATGGCCGCGCATGCGCTGGAAGCGGACCCAGACGTCGGCCTGGATGTAGCCCACGAGGTGGCCGAGGTGGATGTCGCCGTTGGCGTAGGGGAGGGCGTTGGTGACGAGGAGCTTGCGGGGCATGGTGGATGCGGAGATCTGAGCCGTGTAAAGGCGCGAGTTTAACAAAGCGGCGTCGAGCGGGTCGCGCTACTGGCTTGCGGGCTGCAGGGCTTACTGCCGGAGCGGTGCAAGCTGCGGGCGTTTGCCTGCGGCAGGCGGCGCCCACCTGCCGGAAAATGCTGCGCTGTGCGCTGTGCGCTGCGCCTGCCGGGCCTGTCCCCGGATCACGGCTGGCGCGACAGGATCAATTCGATGCGGCGGTTGCGCACGCGGCCCTCTTCGGTGGCGTTGGAGGTGAGCGGGTCGCCTTCGCCGCGACCGTCTGCGGACAGGCGCTCAAGCGCGATGCCGCGTTCGCGCAGATAGGCGACCACCGCCTCGGCGCGCGCGATCGACAGGCGCAGGTTCACCATTTCGCTCCCCTGGCTGTCGGTATGGCCGACGATGCGAACGGCCACCCCAGGCTCGCTCGATAGCCTCGCGGCGAGGGCGTCGAGCGCGCGCCCGAGTGCCGGGCGGAGCGCGGTGCCGCCGCTGGCGAAGCCGTCGGCGACCGGGATCTGCAGGCGGAAGCCGTCGGCGTTCGCGCTGCCGATCTCGACTGCCCCCATGCCGCGAGTGGCTGCGGCGAGCCCTTCGCGCAGCGCGGGCCATTCGGGGGCTGGTGGGGCAGTGCGGACCAGCGCGTGGCGATTGACCGCGTCGGACTCCGGTCCGGTGGTGTTCGGTGTGGCGCAGGCGGCGAGCAGGCCGGCTGCGAGCAGCGTTGCGAGTCGAGCGCAAAGCCGGGAGACGATCGGGCGAAGTTTCATGGGTGTGGTGCGATGATTGGTGCTGTGCGCGCCGGCGCGGCGCGGTGGGATTTCGGGGCTGCGGTGTGGCAGAGAGAAACCCTGCGCAGAACGCGGATGAGTCCGGCGCTCCGCTCCGGTATGATTCTGCCGCTTCCACCCGGCGTCGGGTGTACCGATTTTCGAGGAAAACGCGATGAGTCTTGATCAGCAAACCGTAACCGAAGCGCTCAAGCAGGTGATCGATCCCAACACCGGCAAGGATTTCATCGCGGGTCGCAGCATCCGCAACCTCGCGGTCGAGGGCGGCATCGTGCGTTTCGACGTCGAGCTCGGTTATCCGGCGAGGAGCCAGCACGAGCCGATCCGCGCGCTGCTCACCGAGGCGGTTTCGAAGCTGCCGGGCGTGGCGCGGGTGGACATCAAGGTGTCGAGCAAGGTGGTCGCGCATGCCGTCCAGCAGGGCGTGAAGCTGCTGCCGGGTGTGCGCAACATCATCGCGGTGGCCTCGGGCAAGGGGGGCGTGGGCAAGAGTACGACCGCGGTCAATCTGGCGCTCGCGCTGTCGGCCGAAGGCGCGCGTGTCGGCCTGCTCGACGCCGACATCTACGGCCCGTCGCAGCCGCAGATGCTGGGCATCGGCGACCAGCGCCCGGTGTCCGAAGATGGCAAGACGATGTCGCCGCTCGAGGCCTACGGCATCCAGGCGATGTCGATCGGCTTCCTGATCGATCCTGACACGCCGATGGTGTGGCGCGGCCCGATGGCCACCCAGGCGCTCAACCAGATGCTGAAGGACACCGCCTGGGACGACCTCGACTACCTCGTCATCGACATGCCGCCGGGCACCGGCGACATCCAGCTCACGCTGTCGCAGAGCGTGCCGGTGACCGGCGCGGTGATCGTCACCACGCCGCAGGACATCGCCCTGCTCGACGCACGCAAGGGGGTGAAGATGTTCGAGAAGGTGGGCGTGCCCATCCTCGGCGTGGTCGAGAACATGAGCATCCACATCTGTTCGAAGTGCGGCCACGAGGAGCACATCTTCGGCCAGGGTGGCGGCGAGAAGATGTGTGCGGACTTCAATGTGCCCTTCCTGGGCGCGCTGCCGCTCGACATCCAGATCCGTACCGAGGCTGACAGTGGCGCGCCCACCGTGGTTGCCGACCCCGAGGGCCGGATCGCGTCGATCTACAAGCAGATCGCGCGCAAGGTGGCGGTGCGCATCGCCGAGCGTTCGAAGGACATGACCCACAAGTTTCCGAACATCGTCATCAAGAGCACCTGATCCGGCGTCGCATCCCGGGCGCCCTTCCGGGCCGCTCCGATCCGCAGGCGGTCGCGCCGCGGCGGGGGTGGGCACTGCAGCAACAAAGCCGCAGTGAATGCTTTCCCCGTCGCGGTGCTTGGCCTACACTACTGCGCTTTTCCGACCGGCCACCGGTCGCAACGCTACCGCTGGAACCCGCGCTCCATGTCCATCAAGTCCGACAAGTGGATCCGCCGCATGGCCGAACAGGCCCGCATGATCGAGCCCTTCGCGCCGGAACTGGTGCGCACCAACAGCACCGGGCGGATTGTTTCCTACGGCACTTCGAGCTACGGCTACGATGTCCGCGTAGCGAACGAATTCAAGATCTTTACCAACATCAACTCGACGATCGTCGATCCCAAGGATTTCGACGCGCGCAACTTCGTCGACTTCAACGGCGACGTGTGCATCATCCCGCCGAACTCCTTCGCGCTGGCCCGCACCGTCGAGTACTTCCGCATCCCGCGCAGCGTGCTGACCGTGTGCCTGGGCAAGAGCACCTACGCGCGCTGCGGCATCATCGTGAACGTGACCCCGCTCGAGCCCGAATGGGAAGGCCACGTGACGCTCGAGTTCTCCAACACCACACCGCTGCCCGCCAAGATCTACGCCAATGAGGGCGTCGCGCAGATGCTGTTCTTCGAGTCGGACGAGGTGTGCGAGACCTCTTACAGGGACCGCGGTGGCAAGTATCTCGGCCAGACCGGTGTCACCCTGCCCAAGATCTGAACGTCGGCGCGCAGCGAGCTTGCATCCACGGGGCCGTCTGACGGCCCCTTGTGCTTTTTCTGGATTCAATTTCGGTAACGCCCGGGCAATGATCAGCGGGTTACACTTTTGATTTTTCCGTCCCGCAAGGACGCCGCTGGAGACGATCAGGATGAAATTCCACTTCCCCATCATCATCATCGACGAGGACTTCCGTTCCGAGAACACGTCCGGTCTGGGGATCCGCGCGCTTGCCAAGGCGATCGAGGAAGAGGGCATTGAAGTACTGGGCGTGACCAGCTACGGCGACCTGACCTCGTTCGCGCAGCAGCAGAGCCGCGGCTCGGCCTTCATCCTGTCGATCGACGACGAGGAGTTCTCGTCGCCCGAGGCCTCGGCCAAGGCGATCGCGGGGCTGCGTGCCTTCGTGGTGGAAATCCGTTTCCGCAACGCGGACATCCCCATCTTCCTGCACGGCGAGACGCGGACCACGCGCCACATCCCCAATGACGTGCTGCGCGAAATGCACGGCTTCATCCACATGTTCGAGGACACGCCGGAATTCATCGCGCGCTACGTGGTGCGCGAGGCGAAGAACTACCTCGAATCGCTGGCGCCGCCGTTCTTCCGTGCGCTCGTGCATTACGCTGCCGACAGCTCTTATTCCTGGCACTGCCCGGGGCACTCGGGCGGCGTCGCCTTCCTGAAGAGTCCGGTGGGGCAGATGTTCCACCAGTTCTTCGGCGAGAACATGCTGCGCGCAGACGTCTGCAATGCGGTCGACGAGCTCGGCCAGTTGCTCGACCACACCGGCCCGGTGGCAGCCTCCGAGCGCAACGCGGCGCGCATCTTCAACTGTGACCACCTCTATTTCGTCACCAACGGCACGTCGACCTCGAACAAGATGGTGTGGCACACCACGGTGGCGCCGGGCGACATCGTGGTTGTGGACCGCAACTGCCACAAGTCCATCCTGCACTCGATCATCATGACCGGTGCGGTGCCGGTGTTCCTGACGCCGACGCGCAACCACTACGGCATCATTGGTCCGATCCCGCTGGCAGAGTTCTCGATGGAGACCATCCAGAAGAAGATCGAGGCCAACCCGTTCGCGCGCGAGGCGAAGAACAAGAAGCCGCGCATCCTGACCATCACCCAGTCGACCTACGACGGCGTGGTGTACAACGTCGAGACCATCAAGGACATGCTCGACGGCCAGATCGACACCCTGCACTTCGATGAGGCCTGGCTGCCGCACGCTGCGTTCCATGACTTCTACGGCGATTACCACGCCATCGGCGCCGACCGTCCGCGCTGCCGGGAGTCGATGGTTTTCTCCACGCAGTCGACCCACAAGCTGCTGGCCGGTCTTTCGCAGGCCTCGCAGATCCTGGTGCAGGACTCGCAGACCCGCAAGCTCGACCGTGACATCTTCAACGAGGCCTACCTGATGCACACCTCGACCTCGCCGCAGTACGCGATCATCGCGTCGTGCGACGTGGCTGCGGCGATGATGGAGTCGCCGGGCGGCACCGCGCTGGTCAATGAGTCGCTGTCCGAGGCGGTCGAGTTCCGGCGCGCGATGCGCAAGGTCGACGCCGAATTCGGCGACGCAGACTGGTGGTTCCAGGTGTGGGGGCCCGAGTTCCTGGCCGAGGAGGGCATCGGCAGCCGCGAGGACTGGACGTTGAAGGCGGGCGAGCGCTGGCACGGCTTCGGCGACCTGGCAGAAGGCTTCAACATCCTTGATCCGATCAAGGCCACGATCATCACTCCGGGCCTCAATATGGACGGCGACTTTGCCGAACACGCGGGCATCCCGGCTGCGATCGTCACCAAATACCTGGCCGAGCACGGCATCATCGTCGAGAAGACCGGCCTGTACTCGTTTTTCATCATGTTCACCATCGGCATTACCAAAGGCCGCTGGAACACGATGGTGACCGAGTTGCAGCAGTTCAAGGACGACTACGACCGCAACCAGCCGCTATGGCGGGTGATGCCCGAGTTCATCGGCAAGCATCCGCGCTACGAGCGCGTCGGCCTCAAGGACCTGTGTGACCAGATCCACAGCTTTTACAAGGCGCACGACATCGCCCGCCTGACCACCGAGATGTACCTCTCGGACATGGTGCCGGCGATGAAGCCGGCCGAGGCCTTCGCCAAGATGGCGCATCGCGAGATCGAGCGCGTGGCGCTCGATGAACTTGAGGGCCGCGTCACCGCGATGCTGGTCACGCCCTACCCGCCGGGTATTCCACTGCTGATTCCGGGCGAGCGTTTCAACGCCACGATCGTGCGCTACCTGAAGTTCGCGCGCGACTTCAACGCTCGCTTCGCTGGCTTCGAGACCGACATCCATGGCTTGGTCAAGGGTGAGGACGGGCGTTATCACGTGGATTGCGTGAAAGGCTGAGGATTTGCTCGCCTGCGCGGCGCAGAGAATTGAGGGCCGCGTCTGATGCGGCCCTTCTCGTTTCTGGTGAGGCGGGGGGCGTCAACGTCGGCGGTAGCGGACGAAATCGAAGTCGAACGCATTGTCGGCGTCGGCTGCGTGGGTTTCGCGCCTTTCTTCTACGAAGCCCGCAGCGTCGAAGGAAGGGAAGTGCGCATCACCCGCCACGTCCGCCTTGACCTCGGTGAGTTCAAGCCGGTCGGCACGCGGCAGCAACTGTGCGTAGAGCTCGGCGCCGCCGATCACGAAGAGGCGTGGGACGTCGGCCGCGGCGGCGAGGGCGGATTCCGGCGAGGTGAAGCATTCAGCGCCTTCGGCGCGAAAGTTGGCATCCCGGCTGACGACGAGGTTGCGCCGCCCGGGCAGCGGTCGGCCGAGCGATGCCCAGGTCTTGCGTCCCATCAATACCGGGTGCCCCAGGGTTACTGTGCGGAAGTGCTGAAGGTCCGTCTTCAGTCGCCAGGGCAGGCCGTTGTCGCGACCGATCGTGCCGTTGCGCGCGACCGCGGCGATGATGACGATCTCTGGCTTGCTCATACCGCTACCGGTGCCTTGATGTGCGGGTGCGGCGCATAGCCCTCGAGCACGAAGTCCTCGAAGCGGAAGGCAAGGATGTCGCGGACCGTCGGGTTCAGCCGCAGGGCCGGTAGCGGGCGCGGCTCGCGCCGCAGTTGTTCGCGTGCCTGCTCCAGGTGGTTGCGGTAGAGGTGGCAGTCGCCGCCGGTCCAGATGAAGTCGCCCGGCTCCAGATCGCACACCTGCGCGACCATGTGGGTGAGCAGTGCGTAGGACGCGATGTTGAAGGGCACGCCGAGGAAGATGTCGGCGCTGCGCTGGTAGAGTTGGCACGATAGTCGGCCGCCCGCGACATAGAACTGGAACAGCGCGTGGCACGGTGGCAGCGCCATGTTGTCGACGTCGCCGGGATTCCATGCCGAAACGAGGTGACGACGCGAATCCGGATTGCGCCGAATACTTTCGATCAGGCGCGTGATCTGGTCGATGCTGCGCCCATCGACGGTTTCCCATCGCCGCCACTGCTTGCCGTAGACCGGGCCGAGGTCGCCATCGGCATCGGCCCACTCATCCCAGATCGAAACGCCGTTGTCCTTCAGGTAGCGGATGTTGGTGTCCCCCTGCAGAAACCACAGCAGTTCATGGATGATCGAGCGCGTGTGCAGCTTCTTGGTGGTCAGCAGCGGAAAACCGTCGCGCAAGACAAAACGCATCTGCCAGCCGAACACCGATAGGGTGCCGGTACCTGTGCGGTCGGTCTTCGGATCACCGTGCTCGAGCACGTGGCGCATCAGTTCGAGATACTGTCGCATGAACGCTCCCGCGAAAATCGGTGATTCTACTGCTGGGGTTCCTTCGCGTCGTCTGCGTCGGTTGCAAAGTGCGCGCTGTCATCATGCGGGCTCTGCGGTCAGCGGGTGTCGCCCGCTGTGGACAGCGCGGTCAGCGGTAGCGCAGAATGCGAGGTAAATGCCCGTAACGTAAGGTGTTCGTGCCCGCGAAGTATGCGCGGACGGGGCGCCGATGGACCTTGCTGGAGGAAGACCTTTGGATCAGCCCAGGACGCTCGATTACACGCCCGCGGGCGTGCTGGCTGGCGGTGGAAATCCGATTGTCGGCCTCGAGGCGGCTACGGCGACCTTGCGTGCCTTGTATAAACCAGGCAGTCGTCAGGCCGAAGTCGCCGGACTTCATGTGGTGTCGAGCTTCGATGACGCGCTTCGTGACGCCGTGGAGGCGTCGGCGCCAATCGGCGTTCGCGCACTGCCTGGGTCGGGACCGGTTCGGGATAACGCGTGGTGGGGGCGCTGGCTTGCAGGAGCGCGGGACGCCTGGATGTCGGTATGCGACGCATACTGGTGTCTGTCGCCGTCGAATTCTTTTTCTGGCGCTGAACCCGTTCGGCTGCGCCTGGCCAGCAGCGTCGTCGAGGCGCTCAAGTGGTCGGCTTGCGATCGTTTCGGTCCTGACGAGGTGTTGTGGGGGCGAATCGGGCGCCTTTTCGGTGCTGCGTCAGAATCGAAGGAAAGCGTGGTTGGCGGTGACGTGCCCGGAGTGGGGCGGGAATATCTGCGCGCGGTCGCCCACTACAGCGTCAATCTCGACCAGGTCGAGCTCGAAATGGGGATCGCGCTTTCGCATGTCGTGGATATCTGCCTGCCCTTCCTGGCCCTCGATCGCCGTCCCGCGGAATCGCCCCAGTATGTCGTGATTCCTGAAGAAGGCAGCGTACCCGTGCGCCAGATGGGCTCGCAACGCGAGGGCGAGTGGCACTTCGCGCCTTGGGCGGCAAGCGAACTGCTGGCTGAGTTCTCCAAGCAGCTTGCGCGTTCCATCGTGCCAGCGCCCTTCGGACGGCTCCCGCTTGAGCACGCGCGTGCCGCAGTCGAGTATCTGCGTATGCAATGGTCGGCGACGCCGCCGGTACGAACACGGCGGCGCTATACGCAGGATGCAACCGCAGAGGTGGCGCGCGGGCTACCAGCCTGTACGGCCGTAGTCGGAGGAGAGCCGCTCCCCGTAGCGCGCAACTGGAAGGTGATCGACTTCAGTCGCAGCGGCTTGCAGATCATCGCCACCAGCGATCCAACCCGGGCCTGGCCCGACATTGGAGAGTTGCTTGGCATTCACTTCGTTGACGGCCAAGGCTGGCAGCTCGGGATCGTGCGCCGACTGCGCATGTGGGCCACGCATGCCGGGCTTGGCGTGGAACTGCTCGCCCGATCCCCCGCCCTCGGCGTGGTGGATGACGGACGTAACAGTGTCGATGCCATTCTTTGCGACCCGCTCAGTAAAGGTGAGGCGCTTCGCATCCTCTTGCCAGCGACTGCACCTGCGCTCGGCGAGTCGGTGTTTGTCAAGGCAGCCGGCGCCCTCACCAAGGTCAGGGCGCTGGGGGTTTTGCGCCGCGAGTCAGGTTATCAGTTGCAGGTCTTTCAGGTGCTTTGAGGGGCCCGGGGTTCCGGGGGGCATGTGTTGCGTGCCCGGATCAGTATTTTTATTGTGTTTGGTCTTGACGTTGGATTTTGAGTGTCTATAATG
>JBEOKH010000392.1:0-1877 GCA_040275625.1 Thauera sp.
GCCACCGCCGCATGCTCGAGCGGCATCCCCGCATCGTCGCGCACCGCAAGGCTCAGCGACGCCGCGTCGGCGCGCGCCAGTGCCGCCACGCACAACACGGCGGCCAGCACAGCTCGCCAGGGTCTGACGCGCACTGCCAACTCGATCACGTTCTTCCGCCCGCAGGCTCGCTTATCTTCGGTCCCGCCCGCGGACGCGCGCCGCTCCCCCGCGCCACCGACGCCCCGATCGTTCCAGAGGAAATCCGATGCCATCCTTCGCCAACCGTCTCGCCGCCAGCCTCGTGCTCGCAGCCACCACCTTCGCCGCTACCGCCAGCCCGCTCGAGCGGATCCGGCTCTTTGCGGTCACCGAATCGCATCAGCTTATCGTCGTTTCCGCCGCCGAGCCGGGCAAAATCGCCCGCAGTGTGAAACTTGTCGGACTCGCCGCCGACGAGCGCATCCTCGGCATCGACTACCGCGTCGCCTATGGCACGCTGTACGCGCTCGGCAGCAGCGGACGGATGTTTACGGTGGATACCGAAACCGGCGCGCTGAGCCCGGTCGGCAGCGAGCGCTTCGCGATCGCACTCGACGGCGCGCACTTCGGCTTCGATTTCAACCCCGCCGCCGACCGCATCCGCATCGTCTCCGGGCGCGGCCAGAACCTGCGCGCCCACCCCGAAACCGGCGCGCTGGTCGATTTCAAGCCCGACCAGGACGGGCTGCAGCCCGACGGCGCGCTCGCCTATGACGCGGGCGACCCTCGCCACGGCCACGCCGCCGACATCGTCGCCGCCGGCTACACCTACAACACCGAGAACGAGAAGCTCACCACCAACTACGCGATCGACCGCGCCGCGGGCACGCTGGCGCGCCAGGGCGCGCTCGAGGGAACCGAGCCCGCGGTGTCGCCCAACAGCGGGCAGTTGCGCACGGTGGGCAGCCTCGGCGTGCGCGCCATCGTCGATGCCCACTTCGACATCGCGGACGTGACCAACACGGCACTCGCCGCGCTCGCCACCCGCGACCAGCCTGCGCCCACGCTGTACCGCATCGACCTCGCCAGCGGCCGGGCCGCAGCCATCGGCAAGATCGGCGAGGGCGAAGCGCTGCGCGGGCTGGCGATCGAGCCCTGAGCGCGGCCTCTGCAACAGCGGAGGCCGCGCCGCAATCAGCGGATGAAGTCGCGGTTGACCGCGCGGAACAGCTCGGTGCCACCGCGCTGCAGCCACTCGAAGGCGACCATCTCGCGCGACACGATCTCGATGCCGTGGCCGCGCATGCGCGCGAAGGCAAGGTCACGGTTGGCCGGGTCGCGCGAGCCGGCCGCCTCGGCGACGATGAAGACCTGCTTGCCGGCGCGGCGCAGGTCGAGCGCGGTCTGCTGCACGCAAACGTGGGCCTCGGTGCCGCACATGATCACCTGCTCGCGCGCGGCGACAGCGGTGCTCGCCAGGCAGCCGTCGGCCTGCGCCGAAAAGAACTGCTTGCCCACATACTGCGCGCCGGTGGTCGCCGCCCGCACCGCATCGACGGTGCCACCGATCTTCTCGGGGAAGTGCTCGGTGACCACCACCGGCACGCCGACGCGCTCGGCCACGCGCGCCAGCCACACGCAGTGATCGACCACCACGGCGTTATCGTGGATGAAGGGCGCAAGCTTCGCCTGCACGTCGATCACCAGCAGCACGGATTTTTCCGGGTTCATCAGCATGTTCTGTCTTCCTTTGAGCTCTTGAGTAACGCTACTGCACATTCTTGATCGTTGGTTCGCTTGCAGCCCCGCCTGTTACCCGATGCCGGCCCCTGGCCAGGCGCGCAAGGGTCGTCACTGCCGCAAAAGCTCGCGGCTTCCGCCGCTCCTGCATCCGACCCGAGCCGTGATGCGCCTGC
>JBEOKH010000393.1:0-8061 GCA_040275625.1 Thauera sp.
CGGTGGTGGCGACGTACTCGCCGAGGCGCAGCACCACGGCGCGCTGGTTGGCGTCGACCGTGTACAGGCCGCTCGCCAGCCATACAACGATGACCAGCGCAGCAAGCACGCCGAGACCGCCGCCGAATTGCTTGAATGAGAAGCTGGGAAGCTGCGGACGATTCCCGCCGCCGCCACCGCCGCCATTTCCGCGATCGCCACGCTTGCCGCCGAACATGCCGGTCAGGCGCTGATTGAAGTCTCGCCAGACCTCTTCGAGGTCGGGCGGGCCCTGGTTGCTGCCGCGGTTACGATCCCCGCGCAGGTCATCGTTGCGATTGTCATCGCCGCGATTGCCCTCGTTACGGTCGCCTTCGCCACCGTTCTGGCCGCCCCAGCGTGGGTCATTGAGTGACATGAGAATGCCTGTAATCACGTTTCCTGTCGTCGCTCGTCATCCGTACCGGCAGGCCGGTCGGCGTTATCACCAAAGGTCTGCCGAGCCACTTCGGCAAGCGCATCGCGAAGCAGATCAAGGCCTTCCCCCGTTCGGGCGCTCAAAAAAATGCGCCTGATTTTAGCACAGTCCCCCCGCTCGACCGCCGGAACGGCCCGCGTGAGGTCTGTCTTGTTCCACACCAGGATCTGCGGCACATCGGCCGCGCCGATCTCGACAAGCACCTTGTTCACCGCCTCGATCTGCGCTTCACGGTCCTCGCTCGCCGAATCGACGACATGCAAAAGCAGATCGGCCTGCGCCGTTTCCTCGAGGGTCGCCTGAAAAGCGGCCACGAGCGCGTGCGGCAGATCGCGGATGAAGCCAACGGTGTCCGACAGCACCACGCTCGCGCCTTGCCCTTCGCCACTTCCCTCGCCGCCGACATAGAGCCGGCGCGAAGTGGTGTCCAACGTGGCGAAGAGCTGGTCAGCAGCGTAGGCCCCGGCCTTGGTCAGCGCGTTGAACAGCGTCGACTTGCCCGCATTGGTGTAACCGACTAGAGAGACCGACAGAACGTCGCGGCGTTCCCTTGCCCGACGACGAACCTTGCGTTGTTTCTCGATCTGGGCGAGCCGGGACTTGAGCATCTTGACCCGGTTGCCGAGCAGGCGACGGTCGGTCTCGAGCTGCTTCTCGCCCGGGCCGCGCAGGCCGATGCCGCCCTTCTGGCGCTCGAGGTGGGTCCAGCCGCGAACCAGGCGGGTGGACAGGTGCTCGAGCTGGGCGAGTTCGACCTGCAGCTTGCCTTCGTGGCTGCGCGCACGCTGCGCGAAGATGTCGAGAATCAGCGCTGTGCGGTCGATCACCATGCACTGCAGTTCGCGCTCAAGGTTGCGCTGCTGCGCCGGCGACAGCGCGTGATTGAAGATGACGATATCGGCGCCGTGCACACGCAGGGCCTCGCCGATCTCCTGCACCTTGCCGCTACCGGCGAAAAGCTTGGCATCCGGGGCTGCACGCCGCCCCTGGACGACCGCCTCGACGCTCGCACCGGCGCTGAGGGCAAGCAACTCGAGCTCGGACAGGCGCTCGTCGATGGCCCCCTGCCCGAGGTCGAGCTGGACGAGGATGGCGCGCTCTCCGGAGGCGGGACGCTCAAACATGCGCGCCTCCCGCGGCCGGCAGACGCCGACCGCGCCACGTCATCCGCGGACTCAGTTGGCGCCCTCTTCCTGCTGGATGACGACCGGCCGCGCGGGCACGACGGTGGAGATTGCGTGCTTGTAGACCATCTGGGTGACAGTGTTCTTGAGCAACACGACGTACTGATCGAAAGACTCGACCTGGCCCTGCAGCTTGATGCCGTTGACCAGATAAATCGACACGGGGATGTGTTCGCGACGAAGGGTGTTCAGGAAGGGGTCCTGGAGGAGTTGCCCTTTGTTGCTCATTGTGGAACCTCTTTATATTGTGTTTATAAGAATGTTATGGCATTCGTTTGTGCACTGCCGCATGACAGTATGCAACGAATTCCAGGCGTGGAAACGGGTTCTCTGAAGTGCAGCGCTCAATTTCTCGCCGCGAACGGATTGTGCGTGGTGCGGAACTGGATGCGCAAGGGCGTGCCCTTGAGGTCGAAGGCTTCCATGAAGCAGCGCTCGAGGTAACGCACGTAGGACTGCGGGATGTCGTCGAGCGCGTTGCCGTGAATCACGATCACCGGCGGGTTCATGCCGCCCTGGTGGGCGTAGCGCATCTTCGGTCGCGCAAGGCCGTGGCGCGGCGGCGCCTGGCGCGCGACGGCCTGCTGGAGCGCGCGCGTCAGGCGCGGCGTAGACAGGTTGGCGGTGGCCGCCGCGTAGGCCCCATCCACCGACTTGAGCAGACCCGCGATGCCTTCGCCCTTGAGCGCGGAAATCTGATGGAAGCGCGCAAACGACAGGAAGGCGAGCTTGCGCGCGATGTCCGACTTCAGGCGCTCGCGATGGTAGTCGTCCACCGCATCCCACTTGTTGATCGCCACCACGAGCGCGCGCCCGGCTTCGAGCGCGAAGCCGGCGATGTGGGCATCCTGGTCCGAGATGTCCTGGGCGGCGTCGAGCACCAGCACCACCACGTTGCACTCCTGCACCGCCTGCAGCGTCTTGATCACCGAGAACTTCTCGATCGCCTCGAAGACCTTGCCGCGACGGCGCAGGCCGGCGGTGTCGATCAGCGTGTAGCGCCGCCCGCCACGCTCGAACGGGATCGCGATCGCGTCGCGGGTGGTGCCCGGCAGGTCGAACGCGATCACGCGCTCCTCGCCAAGCAGGGTATTGACCAGGGTGGATTTGCCGACGTTCGGTCGACCGACGATGGCGACCCTGGGGCCCTCATCCTCGGAGGATTCCTTCTCGTCGTCGGACGAAAAGGGCGCGAGCACAAGATCGATCAGTTGCTTGACGCCGTCGCCATGCGCCGCCGACACCGGCAGCGGATCGCCCAGACCAAGGGCGTGGAAGTCCGCCGCAACGATCGCGCGGTCCAGACCCTCGGCCTTGTTGACGATCACATGCACCGGCCGACCGGCGCGGCGCAGGCGCGCGGCGATGTTCTCGTCGTGCGGCGTGCGTCCGGCGCGGCCGTCGACCAGGAACAGCAGCACGTCGGCCTCGGCGATCGCCTGTTCGGCCTGGCGCGCCATCTCGTGCATGATGCCGTCCTTGGCCACCGGGTCGAAGCCGGCGGTGTCGACGACCAGATAGTCGCGCTCGCCGACCCGACCGATACCGTAATGGCGATCGCGGGTGAGGCCCGGCTGGTCAGCGACGAGCGCATCTCGCGTACGCGTCAGGCGGTTGAACAGGGTCGACTTGCCGACGTTGGGGCGGCCGACCAGAACAATGGTGGGTTTCACTTGCAGCAGTACCTCAGCGCACTTCGTACGCGGTGATTTCACCGTCCGCGTCCTGCACCACGAAACCGCGGCGCAGGGGGACGGGATCGGCGGCGATCGGATCGCTGCCGGCGCGATCGCGGGCGGCGAAGGCGCCGGTATCGCGGTCGAGCACATGGATGTAACCCTCGAGGTCGCCGACGATGACGTGGTCGCCGACGATGAGCGGGCGCGAGACCTTGCGGCGCGCAAGCGCGTCCTGCTTCCACACGCTCGCACCGCTGAGGGCGTCGAGCGCATGCACCGCATCGCGGTCGTCGGTGATCAGCGCGAAGCGGCCGTCGCGGTCCATGCCGACGCTGCTGGAAAAGTCGCGCGCCCAGATGGCGTTGCCGTTCGAGGTGTCGAAACACGCGGCACGCCCCTGATAGGCCACCGCGCAGACCTCGCGCCGCCCCACCACCGGCATGCCGGCAATGTCGGCGACGCGCTCGAGCTCGGTCGCGCCACGCGGCACGGCAACGCCCAGTTCGGTGATCGCACCACCGTTGGCGAGGTTGATGACCGCGAGCTTGCCGCCGGGGAAGCCGGCGAGCACCACCGGCCCCTCGATCAGCACGCCGGCGTAGCTGCGCAGCGCGAGCGGCGGGTTGTTGCGCTGATAGACCCAGCGCCGGCTACCGTCGCGCGCGTTGAGCGCGATCAGGCGGTTGTCGGAGGCGCGCACGATGACGAAGTCCAGGCTCACCGCCGGCGGCGCCAGCACCTCGGCGCCGACCGCTGACCGCCAGCGCTCGCTGCCGTTGTCGGCGTCGAGCGCGATCACCGTGCCGTCGGTAGCGACCACGACCGCAAGGCGGCCGTCGCTGCCCACGCCCGCCGACAGCTCGATATCGGTATCGACGCGCCACACCGCGCGTCCGTCCTCGAAGCGTGCGACTTCACCCTCGTGCCCCGCGGCGAAAACGCCGTCGCGTGAAACCGCTGGCTGGAAGCGATACGGGCCGGACTCGCCGATGCTCGCGCGCCAGTTCGCCGCCAGTTGCGCGGTGGGCTTGAAGTCCGCCAGCGGCGCCGGCTTCGGCGCCGAACTGGCGAACGGGTTCAGCGACGAGCAGCCGGCCACCAGCACGGCGGCGACGACCAGGGGAGCGAGACGCAGCGAAAACGGTTTCATCGTTCAGGCTCCGAGGGATTCGAGTTTGACGCGCACCACCTCGCGCAGGGTGACGGCGTCATCGCCGGCGACTGCGAGCGCATCGATCGCGGCCTGGTAGGCGGCGCGCGCATCGGACGCCTTGCCCTGGGCAGCGAGCACGTCGCCGCGCAGGTCGTCGAAGCGCGCCTTGTAAGCGGCAGCCGGCGCCGCCTGCAGGCGGGCGAGCGCGGCGTCGAGCTCGCCCTGCTCCAGCAGCACCGCAGCCAGGCGCAAGCGGGCCAGGTCACGCAGCGCCGCATCCTTGCCCTTGTCGGCGGCCCATTCGAGCTGCGCGCGCGCGTTGGTCAGGTCTCCGGCCTCGAACTGCATCGCCGCCGACAACAGCGCGCCGAGCTGCGCGCTCACGCTGCCGCCGTGCTCGCCGATCAAGCGCCCGGCGGCCTCGCGCGCCTTTTGTGGCTCGTTTCCTTCCACCGCCTGCTGCACCGCGTAGTAGAGCGCGCCGGCCTCGCCGGCGTTGCGGCTCTGGTACCAGTTCCACGCCTGCCAGCCCACCGAGGCGAGCGCCGCCACCACCGCGAGGGTGACGACGAAGTTGCCGTATTGCGTCCACCAGGCCTTGAGTTCGGATATCTGTTCCTGCTCTTCGAGATCGTAGACCGCCATCATCAAACCTCTTCGTCGTCTTTTTCGGGGAACATCAGTGCGGCCATCGCCTCGACGAGGTCATCGATCGCCACCCGCTGCTGGGCGCCGCTGCCACGCAGCGGCTTGAGGCCGACCTCGCCAGCCGCGGCCTCATCCTCACCGATCACGATCGCCACCGGCGCCTCGCTCGCGTCGGCCTTCTTCATCTGCGACTTGAAACTGCCGCCGCCGCAGTGCATCAGCACCGCGAAACCGTGTTCGCGCAGGGTCTCCGCGGCACGGAAGGCAAGGCGCTGGGCGGCCTCCCCGACGCTGACCACGTAGGCGTCGGCGACCGGGCGCTCGGCCTCACCGCCACAGGCCTGCCACAGCAGCAGCAGGCGCTCGATGCCGATCGCGAAGCCCGCCGCCGGCTGCGGCTTGCCACCGAGCTGCTCGAACAGGCCGTCGTAGCGCCCGCCGGCGCAGATCGTGCCCTGCGCGCCCAGGCGCGTGGTCACCCACTCGAACACGGTGCGGTTGTAGTAATCCAGGCCGCGCACCAGGCGGTGGTTGATGCGGTAGGGAATCCCGGCGTCCTTGAGGAAGACCTGCACCGCATCGAAGTGCGCCTTCGACTCGTCGCCGAGGTAATCGGCGAGCCTGGGTGCGGCCTCGACGATGGCCTGCAGTTCCAGATTCTTGGTGTCGAGGATGCGCAGCGGGTTGGTGTGCAGCCGGCGCTTGCCGTCCTCGTCGAGCTTGTCCTGGTGCTGTTCGAGATAGCTGATCAGCGCCGCGCGGTGCTCGGCGCGCTCCTCCGCCGAGCCGAGCGAATTGATCTCGAGCGCGACGTCTTCCAGGCCGAGGTCGTCCCACAGCCGGGCGCACATCAGGATCAGCTCGGCGTCCGCATCCGGACCGGCAAAGCCGAGGGCCTCGACGCCAATCTGGTGGAACTGGCGGTAGCGGCCCTTCTGCGGGCGCTCGTGGCGAAACATCGGACCGTAGTAGTACAGCCGCTGCGGGCCGCCGGACGGGATCAGGCTGTGCTGGATCGCGGCGCGCACGCAGGACGCCGTGCCTTCCGGACGCAGGGTCAGGTGCTCGCCGTTCAAGGCGTCCTCGAAGGAGTACATCTCCTTCTCGACGATGTCGGTGACCTCGCCGATCGCGCGCTTGAACAGCGGCGTCGGCTCGACCAGCGGCATGCGGATCGGGCGGTAGCCGTAGCTCTGCAGCCAGTCGCGCACGATGTCTTCGAAGTATTCCCAGGTTTCGGCGTCGGTCGGCAGGATGTCGTTCATCCCGCGCACGGCCTGCAAGGTCTGGCTCATTTATGTGTTGTCTTTGGATTGTTGCGTCGATGCGCTGTTGTTATGGTCGGGGAGGCAGGCCTCAGCCACCCTTCTTCACGTACCGGGTGGCCACGTAGTTGTCGACGATGGCCTTGAATTCGGCGCCGATGTTGTCGCCGCGCAGGGTGACGACCTTCTCGCCGTCCACATACACCGGCGCGGCCGGCGTCTCGCCGGTGCCGGGCAGCGAGATGCCGATGCTGGCGTGCTTGGATTCACCCGGCCCATTGACCACGCAGCCCATCACCGCCAGCGTCATGTTCTCGACGCCGTCGTACTGCTCGCGCCACACCGGCATCTGCGCGCGCACGTAGTCCTGGATGCCGGAGGCCAGTTCCTGGAAGAAGGTGCTGGTGGTGCGCCCGCAGCCCGGGCAGGCGGTGACCATCGGCGTGAACGCGCGCAGGCCCATGGTCTGCAGGATCTCCTGCGCCACCACCACCTCCTGCGTGCGGCTGCCGCCCGGCTCGGGGGTGAGCGAGATGCGGATGGTGTCGCCGATGCCTTCCTGAAGCAGCACCGACAGCGCTGCGGTGGAGGCGACGATGCCCTTGCTGCCCATGCCGGCCTCGGTCAGGCCCAGATGCAGCGCATGATCGCTGCGGCGTGCGAGGTCGCGATAGACCGCGATCAGGTCCTGCACGCTCGACACCTTGGCCGACAGGATGATGCGGTCGCGGCCGAGGCCGTATTCCTCGGCCTTGGCCGCCGACTCCAGCGCGGACACGACCAGCGCCTCGCGCATCACCGCACCGGCGTCGCGCGGATCAGAACGCTTCGCGTTGGCGTCCATGATGCGCGCCAGCACGGAGGGGTCGAGGCTGCCCCAGTTCACGCCGATGCGCACCGGCTTGTCGTAGCGGCAGGCGAGCTCGACGATGGCGGCGAACTGCGGGTCGCGCTTGGTACCGGCGCCCACGTTGCCGGGATTGATGCGGAACTTGGCGAGCGCCTCGGCGCAGGCCGGGAAGTCGGTGAGCAGCTTGTGCCCGTTGTAATGGAAATCGCCGACCAGCGGCACCTCCATGTTCAGCGCCAGCAGGCGGTCGCGGATGTGCGGTACGGCCTTCGCAGCCGCTTCGTTATTCACCGTGATGCGCACGATCTCGGAGCCGGCACGCGCCAGTTCGGCGACCTGCATCGCGGTACCGAGCACGTCGGCGGTGTCGGTGTTGGTCATCGACTGCACCACGACCGGCGCGTCACCACCGATCCGGACCTTGCCCACGAACACCTCACGGGTGCGGTGGCGCGCAAGCGGGCACGCGTCGATCGGTCGGGAATCCTGTTGAAGGTTCATGGCGTTCGGATCAGGGAAGCGTCAGGCGGGCGACGGAACCGCGGGTATGGGGGGCAAGCTCGACCGGTTTGCCGTCGTGTTCGAGCACGACGCTGGCAGAATTGCCCACGATCAGCCGAAAGGGAGGCGTGCCCTGCACCATGCGCGTGCTGCCGGCGCGGTTGGTGCCGGAGTGCAGGATCGTGCCTGCGCTGTCGCGCACTTCGATCCAGGCGTCGGCACCAAAGCGGAAGCTGAGCTGGCCACCGCCGACCACGGCGTTCGGGGACGGCGTCGCCGCGACCGGCGCGGTTCTGCGTCGGCTCGCTGTAGCCGTGCGGAACG
>JBEOKH010000394.1:0-2313 GCA_040275625.1 Thauera sp.
CGGCGTGGCGGATGCGCCCGAGGCGCTGTGCCTGGTGGCGCGACAGGCGCTCGACCGCGGCGAGCAGCGGGCGCACCTCGACCGGCGCGTCGACCTCGAACTGCACCGCCTCACCGCGCTCCAGCCGCCGGCAGGCGTCCACCGCCTCGTCCAGCGGCGCCAGCCCGCGCAGCAGCACCCGGCGCTGCAGCACCAGCAGCACGAGCAGCGCCAGCCCGAGCACGGTCAGCGCCTGCGCGCGGAAGGCCGCGATCGCGGCATCGATCGCGGCGACGTCCTCGGCGAGCGCGATGCTCACCACGCGACCGTCGGCGCTGTCGGGGAAGCGCTTCGCGAGCACCAGTAGCGTCTGCCCGGCGGGGCCGGCGAGCCGCTCCGAAACAAGCCTTTCCAACCCGTCCGGCAGGTCGAGGTCGGCGTCCCAGGTCGAGCGCGAGCGCCACTGCCGCCCGCCAAGGCGCACGAGGAAGTAATGCCCCGACAAAGGCAGGTCGTAGGCCGGCCCGGCCGCGCCCATCAGCGCGCTGTCCATCCCCGCCTCGCCGTCCGCGCGCGCGAGCGCGTCGAGCAGATGCACGTAGAGCAGGTCGGCGTCGTGATCGAGGCGGGCAAGCACGTGCTCCTCCACCATGCGGCGCGGAAAGTCGCGCAGCGCGAAGGCCAGCAGCACGCCGGCGGCGAGCAGCACCAAGGCGAGCGTGAGCGAGAGGCGGCGGCGGATCGAGTTCATCTTCCGGCCGGCCCCCGCACGCGCGCCTCAGCCGCCGCCGCGGAACACATAACCCTGGCCGCGCCGGGTCTCGATGCGGTCGTTGCCGAGCAGTCCACGCAGGCGGCGCACATAGACCTCGATCACGTTGCTGTCGCGCTCGGCGTCGTATTCGTACACGTGCTCGGACAGGCGCGTCTTCGACAGCACCACGTCCGGGTGGCGCATGAAGTAGCGCAGCAGGCGGAACTCAGTGGCGGTAAGCGTCTGCACCTCCCCGGCGGCGTCCACCAGGCACTGTCGCGCCTCGTCGAGCCGCCAGTCGCCGACGCGCAGATCAAGGTCCTGCGCGGGTGCGGCCCGGCGAAGCAGGGCCTGCAGGCGCGCGATCAGCTCCTCGACATGAAAGGGCTTGCCGAGATAGTCGTCGGCGCCGGCCTGCAGCCCCTCGACGCGCTCGGTCCAGCCGTCACGCGCGGTGAGGATCAGCACCGGCACGCGGAGGCCCGCCGCGCGCCAGTCGCGCAGCACGGCGAGCCCGGGCTTGCGCGGCAGGCCGAGGTCGAGGATCACCGCGTCGTAAGGCTCGGTGGCGCCGAGATGGCCGCCATCGATGCCGTCACGCGCAAGGTCGACCGCGTAGCCCTCGGCGGCGAGCCGGGTGCGCAGGCGTTCACCCAGGTCGGCATCGTCTTCCACGACGAGCAGGCGCATCGTTCATTTCTCCTCGCGTTCGAGCACGTCACCGGTGGCGGCGTCGAGTTCGAGCTTGTGCAGGCGGTTGCCGGTGTCGATCAGCTTGACCTCGTAGACCCAGCGCCCGTCGTCGCGCTCAAGCTCGAGTCCGACCACCTGGCCGGGCTGCACGCTGCGGCTGCGGGCGATGATCTCCTCGGCGGCCATGATGCGGCCGCTCTCGCGCAACTGGCGGATTTCGTCGATGCGCGGCCGCTCACCGGCGGAAACGCCCAGGTTGAACAGGAGCGCAGCCGCCGCGAGGACGAGCGCCACGGGACGAAAGCGAACATTCATGTGCGTTCTCCAGAACGTCAGGGCAAGATGATTGTCTGCCCCCTGCCTGAACACAAGCTGAAAACCCCTCAAGACCCACATCGCCATGTCCGCACTGTTCCAGACATTCGCCCTCAAGGGGGTCCGGCTTCGCAACCGTATCGCCATCCCGCCGATGTGCCAGTACATGGCCACTGACGGCCTCGTCAACGACTGGCACCGCGTCCATTACCCCGCGCTCGCCCGCGGCGGTGCCGGCCTGGTGGTCGTCGAGGCCACCGCGGTGGCGCCCGAAGGCCGCATCACCCCGGCCTGCCTCGGGCTGTGGAACGACGCCCAGGCCGACGCGCTGGCGCCGATCGCCGCCTCGATCGCCGCGGCCGGCGCGGTGCCGGGAATCCAGATCGGCCATTCCGGCCGCAAGGGCAGCGCCAACCGGCCGTGGGAAGGCGACGACCACCTCCCCGAGGGCGACCCGCGCGGCTGGGCGACCCTCTCGCCCTCGGCGGTGGCCTTCGGCGCCAACCTGTCCAAGGTGCCGCAGGCGATGACGATGGACGACATCGCGCGCGTGCGCGCCGACTTCGCCGCCG
>JBEOKH010000395.1:0-7982 GCA_040275625.1 Thauera sp.
GTGGTGAGCAGGCCCAGGGCTTTGAGGGCGATCGTCTCGGCCAGTTCGAGCTGCAACATGCCGCTGTATTCAGCGCGCTGGGGATCGAAGCCCAGGAACCCGCCGCCGGTCACGCCCGCCGTTGCGATCGCCAGGCCGATGCCGGTGGGCGGCTTGAAGCCGAGGGAGAGGTCAAGTGGGCCCAAGTTTCCGCCGCTCGGAGGAAGCCGGAGGCTCGCAGAGAATCCCACCTGCTCGATGGTCGCCGTGACCGGGCCAAGTTTGATGGCGGCGTTGGTGGCGGCCTCGATGTCGATGCCCTGGTCCTCGCCGTTGTGCGACCGGACGGCGAGCCGGAGCAGCTGGATCGAAATCGCATTGAACAGGGTGACGTGCAGGGGTAGGGTCGCTTCGAATCCCACCCCGCCCTGCAGCGAGAGCCCACGGCGGAACGACCACTCACCGGCGAGATCGAACAGAACGGCAAGACCATCCTTAGGGAAAACCTGCGCGAGAAACCCATCACCTTTGGAGAAATCAATCACCACCTCGCCGTGCTCGACGGCGAAGGCAATCGCCGGGTCCATTGTGGCGCGAGCCGGTGCGGCCGAGTCGACATGCAGGTCCAGTTTCACGGAAGCCCGGACGCGCTGCATGGCTAAGCGAGAGCCTCCCGCCGAGCCGATCACGACAAAAGGTTCGGCGTCGCCTGTGCGGACGAACCGGGCCCCCACGGTGACGTCCATCGCGCTTCCTGCCGGCAACTGGAAATCGAGATCCAAGGTCGGACGGATGGAAGCGGTCAGATCACTACTGACGCGGACGACCGAATCGAAGGTCACTTGCCACGCGCTCTCGTCGAGAGTGTCGCTGCGCTCGATCGAGGTCGGTGCGCGCAACGTGACGTCGAGGCCGGGAGGGGAGAACGTCGGATTGACTTCGGCGTTGAATCCGAAGGCTTCCAATAGCGCCGGCTCGCCGGACGGGTGCAGGATCTCAGCGGGGATGCCGAATTTCTCGTGTAGTAACCTCTGCAACATCCTGAACAGCGTCAGGCCGTCGAACGAGGGCGCGCCCCAGCCATAGACGTCGCGCAACAATCCCGTCGGGTCGGTGAAGAGCTGCAGCAGGCGATTGAGATGCAGGGTCTTCCGGACGTAGGGACCGTGAAGCGACCCTTCCGGCAGGCCTGGCTCGTCGACGACCTCGATCGCGCCGGTGCCGAGCAGCAGCAGGGCGATCTGAGGGAAGCGGACTTCGAAGTAGTCGGCCACCAAACGATGCAGGAGCCGTTCCGGGAACAGACGAGCGAAGGCGGCGAGTTCAGTCTTGTGTTGAGGTGAAAGGGCTGCATCATTGCCGAGTGTGTGGAGAGCCCGCACTATTCCCTCGAGGCCCTGGAGCGTGGCACGCAGTTGTTGCAGCAAGGCGGCGACCGTGGCGGCGATGGCTGCGCGATCGTCCTGCGTCACGGCCTGGGCGAGGTCGTTGAGCAGGGGGTCGAGTTCGGCGGCAGCGGCAGCCGTGGCGGTAAGCGCGTCAGTCAGCGAAGTCGCATCCGGCTCAATCTCGAAGACGCGCAGGCCCAACCAGGGCAGCACGTCGTCCAGCGTCCCGGTTTCGGCGCGCTGCACCAGCGGTTCGAACACTCGCGCGAGTTCACCGGCCAATTGTTCGAGCGACCCGACGGCTGTACTCATGGTTGAGGCATGGTCCGTGATCCGGTTGAAGCCGTGAAACTCTCCGTCAGCAGCATGGAGATAAAAAAGTGGTACCGGTCGAGGCTCTGCCGCAGTCTTGGACTGCCCTGTCTGGCCAGCAGGTCCAGACAACGGTCGAGGTATCGGGAGGCTGATTCTTTCTCGATCGGCAGGGGACCGTCAACGGCGTTCGTGCCGTGGATGAGTCGCCGCAAGAGCGCCGGTCCCGCCGCTCGATGCCACATGGTCGCGATGCGCCGGTTGCTGTTGATCAGGCGCCGGGCTTCGCTGAAGTGGCGGCTGATGGCAGCGGCGACATGTTCGCCTTCAGGATAGTCCTTGAGCCGCTCGCGGAGCGTGCGGAGCCAGGACGTGAACGGCGCAGAGTTCCCGGTGATGGCCGACGCTTTTGGCTCGCGCTGGATCGATTCATCCAAGCCGGACGGCGGAGAGATCCGAGGGACGCCTCCACCGCCTCCGGCACCGCCGCCCCCGGCTGCTGCTGCACGCACCGCATCGATGGCGGCTTGGATGTTGAGTTTTCCCCCGCCCCAGGTCGCGTCCCATCCGCCGGCCGGCCGGTCTCGCGCCGTCGCCTGCAGGTGGCGGACGATGTCGGCCCTCGTCAGGCGGGGATTTTCTTCCAGCAGCAGCGCAATGGCGCCGGCCACATGGGGGGCCGCCATGCTGGTGCCGGTCAGGTCTTCATAGAGACAACAACAGGCATCGGGGCAGCAGTCGCAACAGCGCCCGCGTAAGTTGGCGGCATCGGCTTTGGCGGACGTGATCTCCAACCCAGGCGCGGCGATGTCCGGCTTGCGGTTAGTCGCGGCGCCCCTTGCGACGGGGCCTCGGCTCGACGAGGACACGATGCCCGTCGAGGGCCAGCAATCGCAGCGACTCGTGCGCGACGCGTGGTTGGCGACCGTGATGACCTGGTCGGCGGTCCCGGGAATGCTGAGGGTCGCGTCGAGGCTTGCCCGCACCTTGCCGTCATCCGGAGTTTTCGGCGGGAGAAACCAGGGTGTGTTCGTGCCGCGTTCGATCCAGCAGTGGAAATTGACATCCCCGGCATTCGGGTTGGCGAGCGTCAGCTTCCAAGGGCCGTGGAGGATGTTTCCACGCCGGGGGCGCGCGATGGTAATACGAAAGTTATTGTCCCGGTCATGTTCGCCGTTGATGGTCCCGTCGATCGAGACTCGAGTCTGACGGTTGGCGGCTGCCGCGGGATTGGCGATAAACGGCGGGGCGGCGGCATTGGCCGGAAGGTCGGTGCCATGGTTGACCACCCCGCTGGCGGCGCCACCCGGAGCGGTGACGGTCAGGTTCAGTGTGCCGGCCCGGTCGTACCAGAGGTCGAGCAGCGTTTCGAACCTGCGACCCTCGGGTACTTCGAATTCAATCTCCAGATTCCCGTTACTCGGCACGCGACCCTGCACGTGCCTGAGTGCGCCGCCTTCGTTGCCGGCCGATTTGACGACGAGCTGCGGATGGTGCAGGAAGTCGCCGGTTTCCACGTGGGCGTCGATCGCCAGCTCGACGGCGCTCGTGCCGTCATGTGGGCCCAGGTTGTCGCCTTGACTGATGTTGATGACCTTCGGTTTGTCGATGCTGCCGAGAAACCCGAAGATGAAATCGATGGCTTCAATAAGGCGCTGGTTTTCTCCGATCTCCTCCGCGTCGGTATAGTCGTAGCGAACGACGATGAGCTCGGCCTCCGGTGCCACGCCCACATAGGTTTGGCTGACGTGGCAGCAGGTGGGAGGCTTGCCGTTACCTGCGGCGATGCCCGCGACATGGGTGCCGTGGCCCTCCCGGTTGTTGCTCGCATCGACATCCTTGGTGCGTACCCTGGCCAGGCCTTTCAGCGCTTGGGTGAGTCGGTCCTGGTCGTAGACGACCCCGATATTGTTGGGTCCCCTCGTATCGCCCGCCCGGAAAGGCAACATTTGATCCCAAATCGCGAGAATCCTCGATTTCCCGTTCGCATCGACGAACGAGCCGTGCCGCCAGTCGATGCCGCTGTCGATGATGCCGACGACGACGCCTTTTCCTTTGCGCGACAGGGGGCCGGTGTGTACGGCCGTGGCGCGGATTTCTTTCAAACTGAAGTTGAGTTCGCGATGCATGCGGCGCGGCCCCTCCACGGCGGTGACGTGGGGGATCGCTGCGAGATCGTCGAGGCGGTCGAACGCGATGGTGCCGGTGGCGATGCCGTAGCCCTTGCGCGGATGACGCACGAGCGTGCGCTGCACGAAGCCGACGGCGGTCAGGTCGTTCACGTTGCCGGTGAAGGCGACGATGACGCCCACCTGCTCACTCTTTGCGCGGGAGCGTGTTCTTGGCACGGCTGCGGCTGCCGCATCGGCTGCCCGGTTGGTACGAAGTTTCGACCGCAGTCCGGGATCGAGTTTTTTGTTCATCGAGGCATCCTCGTCACCGTTCTACCAGAGCGACCGCGTGGCCCCGTCGCCGTCTGCGTGCCGGGGCTTGGCCGGCGGCGCCAAAGGGGGCGACCCGGGCCAACACTGCCGCCGAGAGTACGTAGCCCGGCTTCGGCCGCTCCGGCGGCCGCGTCGGATCAATCAAGAGCGTCTCATAGGCAATCGGCGCCGCGAGCCCGGCCTCGTCGTCCACCGCCAGGTCGTCAGTGGCCACCGTGAGGCCGCCCTGTAAGGGCACAAACGCCGGTTGCGCCAACTGCTCATCCTCGCGCAGGTCTTCGAACTGGGCCAGGGCGAAGGGCTCGTGGACCGGCGTCGTGCGCCAGGGCTGCGCGCCGGCCCGATCCGTCACCGTGACCGTCACCGTCGTGGGCCCGCCGACCAGCGGTGCCGTCCCCAGCTTCGTGATGTGTTTGTTGAGCGGCGCGATCCGCTCGCGCAACGTCAACTCCGCCCAGGGATGCACGCGCAGGCCGCTGGCCGGCGGGGCCGTCTCCCGAATGGTTACCACCGGGGCGCTACTGCGGGGGACTGCCCCACTCCAATTGCGCCGGTCGGCCAGAGCCGTCGCGATCAAGCCCACGACATCCACCGCCGCCGGCAGCGGCGGCGCCGTCTTGCTCCCGAACGTCCGCGAGAAGGACACCGACACCGAGAAGAACAGAAGCTTGATCGAGGCCTTGCCCTCCACCTGCCAGGGCGTGGGGCCGGCCAGACGCCCCTTGAACGAGACCCCCACCAGCAGCCGCCCGCGATAGCGCAGGGCCAGCGCGGCGCCGACCTCCACCTCGAAGGCCAAGGGGGCCAATTGGATAATCGCATCGAAGCCGAGCATGCCATCGAAGCTGAACCCACCCCCCGCCGCATGCAGATCCACCCGGGCGCCGAACTGCACCGTATTGGAGGTGACGGCGACGTACGCCTGGCAGCGTAACTGGAGCGAGTCGCCATCGGCCAGCTGCAGCGCCAGTCGCTTCAAGGCGGGCAAACCCGGCGGTGCGGCAAAGCGGGGATGGAAGCCACCGATGGCCAGGACGAACTGCGGCTGACGGCCCCAGCCCGCGCGTAGCGCCATGTCGCCGGTCAGGGTGAATTGGAGAATGCGCGAGTCATACAGCGTCGCATCCAACGAGACGGTCTCGGCGCTCACATCCAGCACACCCAGGGCATCCATGCGGATCTGCACCAACGGATGGCTCTGGTTCGGCAACAGGACTTGCAGCCGGCCCAAGACCACGACCCGAATCGGCGCCGGCAGTTCGACGAGCAGGGCCAGGTCGAGCGTGAGCAGGGTGGGACTGCCCCAGCGGAGTTGCACCATCGGGCCCACCACATGGCGACCGGCGGTTGGTGGGAACACGCGGCGCAAGTCACTGAAGATCTGGGGCGCGTTCCGGAGGGGATCGGGTGGAAACAAGATGGAGTTCAACGTCCCGGTCTTGAGGCCGTCGCGCAGGACATCCGTACGGACGGTGCGATGCAACGCGACCAACCCGCCGATGCCGGTGAGGGTGAAGCCCAAGCCGACCGGGATGGGCGCGAAGCCTTCGGCGGTCAAGATGATAATGAGCGAGTAGCCCTTGCTGCCGTCGGGCATCTTGGTGGTGAGCAGGCCCAGGGCTTTGAGGGCGATCGTCTCGGCCAGTTCGAGCTGCAACATGCCGCTGTATTCAGCGCGCTGGGGATCGAAGCCCAGGAACCCGCCGCCGGTCACGCCCGCCGTTGCGATCGCCAGGCCGATGCCGGTCGGCGGCTTGAAGCGCGGCGACAGGCCGAAGAGGCCAAGGTTGCCTTCCTGGAAAGACAGGGCGACGGTGATACCGATCCGTTCGACGGTCGCGGTGACCGGGCCGAGCACGAAGCGGGCGTTGATACTGGTTTCCGTGTCGATGCCTGCTTCGCCCGCGTTGATGCCGATGTGGGCCGCATCCAGCTTCACGGGGCCGACGGCCTGCTGCAACGGCAACGCCACGTGGAGTCCGCCGCTGCCTGAGAACGACAGTCCCTCTCGGCTGCTCCAGCGCAACGTGAGATCGAACGGGGCCTGGACAGACTCGCGCCCGACCGTGCCTTGGATGAAGTTGTCTGCATCTGCGAGTGAGAGGTCGAAGCGGAGCCCCAGCAGCGCAAGCTCCACGAACGTCTCCATGCGGGTCGCCGAGGAGGCGTCGAGTCCGCCTGCGACGGCGAACTGCTGATAACGCAGGGCCGAGCCACCGGGGAACCGTACCAACGGCTTGAGCTCGCCGGCGGGTTGGCCGTGCCGAAGCCCCAGCGTGAAGCGGCCGTTGAGGGCATCGGCGAGCCCGGCTCCCTTGCGAAGGGTGAGGTCCTGCCCGGGCCTGAGGATCACCGCCAGCCGCTTGAGTACGTCCACGTTGCCGGACCATTCAATCCGCGTGTCCTCCAGGCGAGGGAACGGAACGGCACCCTCTGCGTGGCCTTGAAAGATGGGGGCGAGGCCGAGGCCGGCATCACTCGCGCCTGCCGATGTGGGGGCGGCGCCGAAGAGCGAGAGGCCCAGTCGCACCCCGAATGCGGAGCCGCGTTCCTCGTGCAGGAAGGTGATGAGTTGCGGCGGTGGGTTGGAAC
This sequence comes from Thauera sp., assembly GCA_040275625.1. GTDB lineage: Bacteria > Pseudomonadota > Gammaproteobacteria > Burkholderiales > Rhodocyclaceae > Thauera. The sequence goes on from JBEOKH010000395.1 coordinate 6,716, forward strand.
TTGTTCCGGCTCGTCCCAGCCAGGCCTCTTGCGCCTGGGGACTCATGGGTTGGATACGACTCCGTAGCCCCAGCGTTTGCAGCAGCTGGCTCAGCCTGGTGAGGAAGGTCATCGATTGGAAGTCGGGCGTATGCCAGCCGTAGGCCTCGGTAAAGAGCTGATCGGGGCTCGTGACCGCTACCTTGAAGAGGTGATAGTTGATCGTGGCGCGCACGTGTTCGACTTGGAATTTTGCTGGGTCCGCGGCGTAGTAGGGATAGTCGATGATGTTCAGCAGGTGGAGGACGGCGTAACTGAGCGGCGAAGTCTGGGCCAGGAAATTCGCGACGAGAAAATCGAAGAGGCGTCTCGGCAGTTCCTTATGGATCTGCGTACGCTCGACGTAGTCGCCGAAGGCCGCCAGTTTGGCGGGCAGGGTCTGCGCCAGGTCGTGAATCTGCCGCGTGAGGGCTTCGATCGCGAGCGCGAGGTCGGCGATGCGGCCTGCCATGGCCAGGTCGTCGTTCCATTCCGCATCGGACGCGCCGATGACCGCGTCGAGCTTTGTGAAGAAATCGCCGAGATTGAGTGCGGCCAGGCCGATGTCGTCGAGGCCGGGCGGCAGTTCCCAGCCCAATAGTTTCAGAAACGCGCGCGCCTCCTCGACATCGCCCTGGACGATTTCGAGGGACGACAGCAGCCGCCCGATCCCGGCGGTGGCGTTCTGGACTAGATGATCGGCCACGGGAGCAGATCCTTCTTGTCGTCGACCTTGCAGGTTTTGAAGTCGAACTTCTGCGCCTTGTTGCGCAGGGTGGACGTGCGGATCTTGAGCGCGGCCAGATAGTCCTTCGGGCTGGTCTCCGGCATCCAGGGCAACAGATGCGGCGCATGGTCGGCGGGCGGCGCCTGTTCGTTCTTGATGGCATCCACATGATGTGTGGCGGCGGCTTCCCATTCGGCGACCCACGTCATGGAAGTCGGGTCGGCGGGCAAGGTCTTGAGCCGATCCGGCAGCGAGGCAAGTCCCAGGTGCTCCTGCCACAGTTCATGCCGCAGGGCCTTGACCACGCCGTTCTCCGGCAGGCCGGCAATGCCGCTGTACATCACCAGGTTCAGTTCCACGCTGCGCGACGGCTGGCGCGATCGACTGGGAAGGGCATGTCGGGCGGTGCGTGTGTAAATGTCTTTCACAAGTTGGGGAATGTCGGCCACGTCGCCCAGCGTCTCGCGGATGGTCTCCAGCGTTTCCTTGAAGTCGAAAATCAGTTTGTAGGCGACGAAGAGC
>JBEOKH010000396.1:0-6075 GCA_040275625.1 Thauera sp.
CGTGGTCGGTGCGAGCGCCCGCATCGAGGCCCCGGCCGCCGCCCCTGCGGCACCTCCGGCCGCGTTCGACATCGCCAAGTTCGCCGGTATCTTTGCCGCGATGGGGCTGGCCGTGGGCGCGATCGGCACCGCGCTCGCCGCGGTGGTGTCGGCCTTCCTCGGCCTGCCGGCCTGGCAGATGCCGCTGGTGCTCGTCGGCGTGGTACTGCTGATCTCCGGCCCGTCGATGCTCCTTGCCTGGCTCAAGCTGCGTCAGCGCAACCTCGGCCCGCTGCTCGACGCCAACGGCTGGGCGGTCAACACCCGCGCGCGCATCAACATCCCCTTCGGTGGCGCACTCACCGGCGTGGCCGCGCTGCCGCCGGGCGCCTCGCGTTCGCTGGTCGACCCCTACGCCGAGAAGAAGACGCCTTGGAAGAGCTGGCTCTTCCTCGTGCTGCTGGTCGCGGCGGTGGTCGTGGCCTGGCAGCAGGGTTACCTGGACCGCTTCCTCGGCTGATTGAGGGCATACGGGCCGGCCATGATCCGGCCCCGTCCCCTGTAGGAGCGCCGGCAGGCGCGAATGGGGCGTGAATCGCGCGCGATTGGTGGCGCTCGTTTCGTGCATGCGCTGCCATGTTTGTGCATGCGTCGTCTCCCGGGCTCGTTGTTCGCGCCTTCCGGCGCTCCTACAGGCGCTCCCGCGGGTGAACCGCCGGGCGCCTGGCGGTCTTCCTGGGTGCGGCGTATCGGCTATCCTTCGCCTCCATGCTCGCCTTCGTCCAGGTCCTCACCAGCGGCATTGCGATCGGCTGTGTCTATGGCCTGGTCGCGCTGTCCTTCGTTCTCGTTTACAAGGCGACCGCAACGGTCAGCTTCATGCAGGGTGACCTGCTGATGCTCGGCGCCTTCGCCGCGCTCGGCCTCCACTCTTGGGCCGGCTGGCCGCTGGCGGTTGCCGCGGTGGGGGCGGTGGTGGTGGTGGCGCTGCTCGGTGCGGCGCTCGAGCGCGTCGCGCTGCGCCGTGCCCTTGGCCGCCCGCACCTGGTGGCGGTGCTGCTCACTTTCGGGCTCGGCATGATGATGCGGGGGGGCGTGGCGTCGGTGCCGGCGGCGGCGCAGGACATGCACCGCCTGCCCTTTGCCGCCGATACGGTCGCGCTCGGGCCGCTGGTGCTCGCCGTCAGCCACCTGTGGGTGGTCGCCGCCACGCTGCTGCTGTCGGCGCTGCTCGCCGCCTTCTTTCGCTACACCCGCACCGGGCTCGCGCTACGCGCGTGCTCGGAGGATGCGCGCAGCGCTGCGCTGATGGGTGTGCCGGTGGCGCACATGCACACCCTGGCCTGGTCGCTCGGCGCCGCGCTGGCGGCGATGGCCGGACTGCTGCTCGCGCCGGTCACCTTCGTCCATCTGAACATGGGCTTCATTGCGCTGAAAGCCTTTCCGGCCGCCGTCCTCGGCGGGCTCACCAGTCTGCCCGGCGCGCTCGTCGCGGGCATCTTCCTGGGCGTCGCCGAGGCGCTCGCCGGGCTCGCGCTGCCCGAGGGCGCCAAGGATGTCGTGCCCTACCTTTTGTTGATGCTTGCGCTGCTGCTGTTTCCGCATGGCCTGGGCGGCGGTCGTGGCACGCGGGGGCGGGCGTGAACCCGGGCGCGGACGAGCCGGCTGCCGTCAGGCATGGCGTTACCTGCACGCGCATCGCAGTGGCCGGGCTGCTGACGGCGGCGCTCGCGGTCGCGCTGCTCGGTGTCGACTACGCCTTCGGCAAGGCCACGCTGGTGGCGACCTATGCGATCGCCGGCCTCGGCGTGGTCGTGGTGGTCGGCCAGGCCGGGCAGATCGCGCTCGGCCAGGCGGCGATGGTGGCGCTCGGTGCCTACACCCAGGCGGTGCTGGTCGGTTACGGCCTGTCGGCGCTGCTGGCGCTGCCGCTGGCAACAGCGGCCGGTGCGCTCGGCGGCACGCTCGCCAGCCTGCCGGCGCGCCGGCTGGGCGGGCTGTATTTCGGCATGAGCACGCTTGCGTTCGCGCTGATCGTCGAGGAGGGGCTGGTGCGCTGGGAGTCGGTCACCCACGGTGCGGCCGGGATGGCGGTGGGCGCGTTCACCGTGGCCGGCTGGCGGGCGGATTCTAGCCTTGCCCAGGCGCTGTTCAGCGCGACCCTGCTCGGCCTCGCGCTGTTCGCGTGCACGCGCCTGTGCGCCTCACGCCATGGTCGTGCGTGGCGGGCGGTGCGCGATGACGAAGCCGCGGCCGCGGCCTGCGGCATCGACCCCGACGCGGCGCGGATGCAGGCCTTCGTGGTCGGCGGCGCCCTGTCGGGTCTGGCGGGCGGGCTTTATGCGCACTGGATCGGCTTCATTAGCCCGGAGCAGTTCGGGCTGGCGTTCTCGTTCGAGTTGCTGATGCTCGCCTTCATCGGCGGCGCGCGGCGGCTCGCAGGCGCGCTCTGGGGGGCGCTGGTCATCGTCGCCATCCCGCAGGTGATCGCCCTGCTGCGCGACGCCTTGCCTGGCGACTGGGCGCGCGCGGCCGGCCTTGAGCTCTTGCTGTTCGGCGCGGTGATCGTCGCCGTCGTGCTGCTGCGCCCGGCCGGCCTGGCGAGCGGCGAGGAGGCGCATGCGCGGCGTCCGCAGGCTTGATTATCGCGCTGCAGCAGACGATAGTAACGCTCTCGTAATCTTCCCTGCCGTTTCTGCCGGAGCCGCCATGAGTGCCTGGAGTTGCCCCCACGACCTGAACGGAATCTGCCAGCGCGTGGGTGGCGCGATCTGCTCGCCGGGCATGCGCGGCTGCGAACTCGAAGGCAAGGTGCGTTTCGCGCTCGACGAGATGAACGAGCGCCGCAAACCGGTCAAGGCCGCGCCGAGCGCGGCCGAGCCGGAGCGCAAGCCCGCCCGTGGTACGCAGGCGCCGCGCCGCCGGCTGCCGTTCTGAGCCCGGGCGATGCACTGCGCGTGAGCGCGGCGCTTGGCCCCGACGCGCGCTCAGTCGGCCTGTGCCGCACTCCCCGCGGGCAAGGTGCCGCGCGCCATCACCCGGCTCCATCACATCCTTGCTGTCGCCTGCGGGGTGGTGCACCCCGCCCACCCCGGAGTTTTTGAAGATGAATCCGCTGCGCCGGCTTGCGCTCGCCCTTGCCACCACCGTCGCCCTCGCCAGCACGCTGCCCGCCACCGCTGCGGGCGTCAGCGCCGACGAGATCGTCGTCGGCACCGTGTCCGACCTCTCCGGCCCGATCGCGATGCTCGGCGTGCCGGTGCGTGACGGCATGCTGATGCGCTTTGACGAGGCCAACGCCGGCGGCGGCGTGCACGGCCGCCGCATCCGCCTGGTGGTCGAGGACGCTGGCTACGATCCCAAACGCGCGGTGCTCGCCGCACGCAAGCTGGTGCAGCACGACCAGGCCTTCGCCTTCCTCGCCAACATGGGCACGCCGGTGGTGATGGCGAGCATGCCGATCATCATCGATGCCGGCCGCCTGCACCTGTTTCCGTTTTCGCCACATCGGGCAACCTACGAACCGCTGCATCCGCTCAAGTTCCAGAACTTTGCGCCCTACCAAGACTACATGGAGGCGGCCACCCGCCACATGGTGCGCGAGCGCGGGTACGCGCGCAGTTGCCTGCTGTACCAGGACGATGACTACGGCCTGGAGGTGATGAAGGGGGTGGAGAAGGCGCTCTCCGGCCTCGGCCGCGAACTCGTCGAGCGCACCAGTTACAAGCGCGGCGCCACCGACCTCTCCAGCCAGGTCGCCCGCCTGCGCGCGGCGCGCTGCGATCTCGTCGTGCTCGCCACGGTGGTGCGCGAGACGGTGGCGGCAATGTCCGAGGCGCGCAAGATCGGCTGGGACGTCGACATGCTCGTCACCGCCTCGGGCTACTCCGCGCAGACGCACGAGCTCGGTGGCGCCGCGGTCGAGGGCCTGTACGGCGTGTCGGTGCTGCCGCATCCCTACGCCGACGGCGCCAACAGCCAGCTCGCCGCGTGGATAGAGCGCTACCACGCACGCTTCAACGTCGCGCCCAACGTGTGGAGCGTGATGGGCTACACCCTGGCCGACCTCTTCGTGCGCACCGCCGAGGCGACCGGGCGGGACCTGACCCCGGAGAAATTCGCCGCTACGCTCGAGCGGATGGAATTCAGCCGCGATTACTTCGGCAGCCCGAGCTACCGCTTTCGTCCGGCCGATCACCTCGGCAACCGCCAGGGCCGCCTGGCGCAGATCCGCAATGGGCGCTGGGCGCTCGTCACCGACTATCTCGAATGAAAAGGCGCGCGGCGGCTCGGCGAGCGACGCGCGTATCGACCCCCACTGCCGAGTTCGCGCCTTCCGGCGCTCCTACCGAAAACCGCCGCCCCTCGGCGCCCTGTAGGAGCGGCGGCAGCCGCGAACGTCGGCCGCTGCAGATCGTGAAGCCCGGGCGAGCCTTAAGCAGGGCTCGCAGCAGCATGCGTCGTGCCAGCCGGTGTGCATTCCACGGTGCGCGGTCCGTGTGCCCACGTCCGGCGGCGGATCGGGTACGCTTGTGCCCCGTTCCGAGCCACCGCGCCCAGCGATGAACACTCCCATCACCATCACCGTCGCCTTCACCGGCGCTTCCGGCCTGCCTTACGGCGTGCGCCTGGTCGAATGCCTGCTGCAGGCCGGCTGCCGGGTGTGGCTGCTGTATTCGCAGGTGGCGCAGATCGTTGCCCGCCAAGAGATGGACTGGAGCCTGCCCGCGCGGCCGGCCGAGGTCGAGGCCGAATTGTCGACGCGCTTCGGCAGCGCCCCCGGGCAGCTACGGGTGTTTGGGCGCGAGGAATGGTTCGCGCCGCCGGCCTCCGGCTCCAACCCGCCCGACGCCATGGTGGTGTGCCCGTGCACGGTGGCCACGCTGGCCTCGATCGCCGGCGGCCTGAGCCAGAACCTGATCGAGCGCGCCGCTGACGTCGTCATCAAGGAAGGCCGCAAGCTCGTCCTGGTGCCGCGCGAGACGCCGTACTCGGCGATCCACCTCGAGAACATGCTCAAGCTCGCCCGCCTCGGCGTCTGCATCCTGCCGCCCAACCCCGGCTTCTATCACCACCCGCAGACCGTGCAGGACCTGGTCGACTTTGTCGTTGCCCGCATCCTCGACCAGCTCGGCGTGCCGCACGCGCTGATGGTGCGCTGGGGCGAGGATCGCGCTGGGGTGGCCGGGCCGGGGGCGCGCGCAGACGACTGAACGGCCTGGCGAGCGACCGACCGTGGCCGCGAGGCCCATCCACTCAGGAGTTCCACCATGACCGCGCTGCCCGAACGCCTGCCGCTGTTTCCGCTCAAGACCGTGCTGTTCCCCGGTGGCGTGTTGCCGCTGCGCGTGTTCGAGGCGCGCTACATGGACATGATCACGCGTTGCATGCGCGCAGACGCCCCCTTCGGCGTGTGCCTGATCGCCGCGGGCGAGGAGGTCGGCGAGGCGGCGGTGCCGCACCCGGTGGGCACCGAAGCACGCATCGAGCGCTGGGACATGGAGCAGGCAGGCGTACTCGAGTTGCTGGTGCGCGGCGGGCGGCGCTTTCGCGTCGTCGACCACGAACTCGAGCGCGACGGCCTGTTGGTGGCGAGCGTGCACTGGCTGGAGGAGCCACCCGTCGAGCCCGTGCCCGCCGCCCAGTCCGAACTGCTGCCGCTGCTGCGCTCGATCGTGGACGAGCTCGGCGACCGCCTGCCGCCGCCGCACCATTTCGACGACGCGGCCTGGATTGGCGCGCGCTACGTCGAGCTGCTGCCGATTCCGCTGCTGGCGAAGCAGAGGCTGCTCGAGCTCGATGATGTGCTGAGCCGCCTGGAGATCCTGCAGCAGTTTCTGCGCGAGCATGGCCTGCTGCCGAAGAAGGCTTGAGGCGCTGGCCTGCGCCGCGCCTGTGCAGCTCGAACGCGTGCCAAGCGTGCGCGAGAACCGGCGCCGCTCAAGGTCCTGCAGGCGCGGCGGCAGCGGCGAGCACGGCGGCTCCGCCCCCGCCGCCGGCCATCGCACGGCGCAGCGCTGGTTCGCGGCTTCCGCCGCTCCTACAGAGGACGTTGCGGCGCGGGGCCGTCATCGAACAGGACGGGCCGGGGCCGTC
>JBEOKH010000397.1:0-1567 GCA_040275625.1 Thauera sp.
ACCGGACCATCGCCCGACCGGACCATCGCCCGACCGGATCGCCGCCCGACCGGACCATCGGGCGATCCCTCTCGTGTAGGAGCGCCGGAAGGCGCGAATCAAGCGCATCAGTCATCGCCGCCCGCATTGCCCAAACCCGTCCGCATCCAGAGTCCCCTGCGCGCCTGCCGGCGCTGCGAAGGCGCGCGCGTTCAGCGCAGGGTGGCGGACCTGGCGGGCGTAAGCGCGTCGCGCGCCGGAACGGGGACGAGCTTGACGACGGCGAGCGAGATGTTGTCGCCGGTGCCGCCGGCGCGCTCGCGACCGAGGGCGATGAGGCGCTCGGCCGCAGCGCGGGCAGGAAATTCCTGCAGCGTGGAGGCGAGCTCGGACTCGGTGAAGTGCGCCCACAGCCCGTCCGAGCACAACAGGAAGCAGTCGCCTTCGATTGGCGCCTCTTCACAGCCGTAGTCGATGCGCGGTGGACGTTCGCTGCCCAGGCAGGAGAGCAGCACGTTGCGCTGCGGGTGGCGCAGCGCGCCGCGCTCGTCGAGACGCCCCTTGCGCACCAGCTCGGCGACCAGCGAATGGTCGCCGGTGCACGACACCGTGCGCGTGCCGCGGAAGTGATACAGCCGCGAGTCGCCGCAGTGCGCCCAGTAGGCCCTGCCCTGCTGCATCAGGAACACCACCGCGGTGCTGTGCGGATCCTGCTCGCTGGTGAAGCGCGTGAGCTTGATGACGACGTGGGCCTCGTCGATGACGCTGCCGAGCAGGTGCTCGGGCGTCTCGTGCAGCGGCGCGTAGGTCTCGAAGTTTTGCCGCGCCCGCATCAGCACCTGCTCGGCCGCCATCGCGCCACCGCTGTGTCCGCCCATGCCGTCGGCGAGCACGGCCATCATCATGCCCGGGCGCTTCGGATGGCCGAACAGTGCGACGCGGTCCTGCTGTTCCTTGCGGTCGCCGACATGCATGGCGACACAGGTTTCGGCGGTGAAGGGCATGAGGGCGGTGGAGGCGAGCGGCGCGCGGCGCGGAGGGGACGGGTGATCATAACAACCCCCCGCGCGCACCGCGCGTCCACCTGCAGCCGGGTGTGCATCCGTTGGGGCAGCGGGCGTGAAATTCATCACGCCCGCCGCAGACTCATGCCGCAGCGGGGCCGAGACGCGCGTCGAGCAGTTCGATCCAGTGCGTCACCGGCACCTCGGTTCCGGCCTGCAGATGGCCGATGCAACCGATGTTGGCCGATGCGATCTGCCCCGCACCGCCCGCGAGCAGGCTGTCGAGCTTGTTCGTGCGCAGCTGCGCCGACAGCGCCGGCTGCAGCACCGAGTAGGTACCGGCCGAACCGCAGCACAGGTGCGCATCGGCGACCGCGGTCAGCGTGAATCCGGCGCTGATGAGCAGCGAGTCGACGGTGCCGCGTATCTTGAGCCCGTGCTGCAGGCTGCAGGGACTGTGGAAGGCCAGCCGGCGCTGCGCTTCCGGCAGGGGCTTGCAGGCTTCGAGCAGGGGTCCGAGGCCCGCCGCCTCGGCGGTGACCACCTCGCTGATGTCGCGCGTCGCCAACACCACCCGCGCGGCC
>JBEOKH010000398.1:0-19738 GCA_040275625.1 Thauera sp.
TGTGGGCGCCTGGGGTTCTGTAGGAGCGGCGGAAGCCGCGAGCTCTTGAAGCGGTTGGTGCGTCGACCGCGCCTAGCCGCAGGTCCCCACCGCGCCGCAGGCGGTGCAGAAGTCGCAGCCGTCCTTGCGGATCACGGTGTGGTTGCCGCACTCGGTGCACAGCGCGCCCTGCATCAGCTTGGGATCGCTGTCGTCGCGCGGCGACTCGAGGATGCCCATCTCGCGCGTCGGGTAGCCCTTCTCGTCAAGCACGCCGAGCATGGCATAGCGATGGATGATGAGCTGGGCGAGGTAGGCCACCGTGCTCGGCCAGTTCTGCTGGCGACGGGTGCCGGGAACGAAAGCCATGAAGTCGCCGAGCGGCTCGGGGTAGTCCAGCAGTTTGCGCAGCTTCATGCCGATCCAGGCCGGGTCCATCACGCGCATGTCGAGCGACAGGATGCGGGTGAGGCCGTCCAGTGCGCGCGGGTAGTTGCCCGACAGCCACACCGAGTACGGGCGGGTGACGCCCGCGGCGTAGCCGTCCTGCGGCGGCAGGGTGATTTCCTTCAAGCCGAGCACGAAGTCTTCGCCGGTGGCCGGGTTGTAGATGTCCACCGTCCACGACAGCGTGCCGTCGGTGCCGGTCTTGGGCTCCTCGAGGCTGAAGAGCGTGTCCAGCACCGGGTTGTGCTCGTCTTCCTTGTCGAACACGCCGAGCTTTTCGCAGCGGTAGCGCACCACCTGGGCGAAGGCGGACACGGTGCCCGGCATCAACTTCTTCTCGCCGTGGGGCGGAAGGGGCATCTCGAAGGCCTTTTCACCGAGGTTGCGTGCCAGGGTGTCGAGCTTGAGTTTGAGCCAGGCGCGGTCATTGGCGCGCATGTCCATCGACAGGGTCTTGGCCACCGCACCCAGGCCGCGCGGCTGGTCGGCGCCATTGACCCACACCTCGAACGGGAAGCTGCCGCCGTTGTTGCCGACCTGGCCGACGAAGAGCGCGAAGTCGCCGGTCGGGGTGCTGAGCATGTAGGTCCACGCCATATTGCCGTCGGGCATCTCGGGGCGGCCGGGCCAGCGCAGGCTGGCGAGCACCGGGGCGGGCAGGCTCTTGATCGACAGGCGCTTGTTGGCGTCGACGATCTCGACGTCGTGCGGCTGCTTCTGCTCGGCGGTCGGGGTGACCGACAGCACCGAACCCAGCACGGCGTTGGGGCGATAGGTGGCCAGCCCCTTGAGGCCGTCCTTCCAGGCGGTGAGGTAGAGGTCCTCGAACTCGGCGTAGGGGTAGTCCTCGGGCACGTTCACCGTCTTGGAGATCGACGTGTCGATGTACGGGGCGACCGCGGCGACCATGTCCTTGTGCGCCTGCGCGGAGATCTCCAGCGCGGTGACGAAGGATTCGGGCAGCTGCTCGACGTTGCCGCCGAGGTGCTTGTACAGACGCCACGCGTAGTCCTCGACCGCGTACTCCTTGAAGGTGCCGTCAGCCATGCGCTTGCGCCGGGTATACGTATAGGAGAACGGCGGCTCGATGCCGTTGGAGGCGTTGTCGGCAAAAGCCAGGCTGATCGTGCCGGTGGGTGCGATCGACAGCAGGTGCGAGTTGCGGATACCCTGCTTGCGGATCTTGTCCTTCACGTCGGCCGGCAGGCGCGAGGCGAAGTTGCCGCCCGACAGGTACAGGTCGGCGTTGAAGAGCGGGAAGGCGCCGCGCTCCTTGGCCAGCTCGGACGAGGCCAGGTAGGCACGGTTGCGCATGAACTCGGAGATCTTGCGTCCTTCTTCGCGCGCCTGGAGCGTGTCGTAGCGCTTGCCGAGCATGATCAGCGCGTCACCCAGGCCGGTGAAGCCCAGGCCCACGCGGCGCTTGGACTGCGCCTCCGCGTGTTGCTGCGCGAGCGGCCAGTGCGTGGCCTCGAGCACGTTGTCGAGCATGCGGATGGAGACGTCGACCACCTTGCCGAAGCCGGCGTAGTCGAACTCGGCCTTGTCGCTGAAGGGGTTCCTGACGAAGGGCGTGAGGTTGATCGAACCCAGGCAGCAGCAGCCGTAGGGCGGCAGCGGCTGTTCGGCGCAGGGGTTGGTGGCCTCGATGGTCTCGCAGTAGTACAGGTTGTTGTCCGCGTTCATGCGGTCGAGGAACAGGATGCCCGGCTCGGCGTGGTCGTAGGTCGAGCGCATGACCTGGTCCCACAGCTCGCGCGCGCGCACCTTGCGATACACCCACAGGCCGTCCTCGCGCTGGTAGGCGCCGGCCTGCTTGACCTCTTCGGTGGGCTCGGCCTTGTGCACGAGCTCGACGAAGCCGGCAGCCTCGACGGCCCGCATGAAGGGGTCGGTGACGCCGACCGAGATGTTGAAGTTGGTGAGGTCGCCGTGGTCCTTGGCGTGGATGAATTCCTCGATGTCCGGATGGTCGCAGCGCAGTACGCCCATCTGCGCGCCGCGACGCGCACCGGCGGACTCCACCGTCTCGCACGAGCGGTCGAACACGCGCATGTACGACACCGGGCCGGAGGCGTTGGAGGCCGTGCCCTTGACCAGCGCGCCCTTCGGGCGGATGGAGGAAAAGTCGTAGCCGACGCCGCCACCGCGACGCATGGTCTCGGCGGCCTGCGCGAGCGCGGTGTAGATGCCGGGGCGGCCATCGACGGCCTCGGTGACCGAGTCGCCGACTGGCTGCACGAAGCAGTTGATGAGCGTGGCGGCGAGCGTGGTGCCGGCGGCGCTGTTGATGCGGCCGGCGGGCACGAAGCCTTTTTCCTGCGCCTCGAGGAACTTCGACTCCCAGTGCGCGCGCTTGTCTTCGGATTCGATCGCGGCCAGCGCGCGGGCGACGCGGCGGCGCACTTCGGCGACGGTCTGCTCGGCGCCCTTGGCGTACTTCTCGACGAGGACCTCGCCGGAGATCTCCTGCATCGGCAGGTTCGCGGCGGAGGGCTTGATGGTGCCTTGCGTGGATGCGCCGGTGGGTGCGCTGGAGGTCTCGCTCATGGTCTTTTTCTTCATCCGTGGTGGGTCCTGGAACGGACGGAAGAATAGCGCGGAATCTCAGGGCGTGCAAAAAAATAAAAAGCAATTAAATCATGCAGTTAAAAAAATCCTTTGTGTTTCATGACGTTACGGGACACTAGATGTAGTAGCTTCCGGATGCTGTTAAAAAGCCGAAAACCGAGTGTTCATGCGGGTTCGGCGGCCTCCGGACGGGGCTCACATGCCAGGGAAGAAGAGTGCCAGATAGGCGGCGAAGTCGAGCTCGGCCCCTTCGCGCAGGCCGGCCAGGCGCTCCGGTTCGATGCCGAGCAGGGACCAGGTCTCGGGTGCGACGCGGGTCGCGGCTTCGCTGCTCGGCAGGTCGGCGGCGTCGGCGGCGGTGATGTTGCGGGCGAGGTTGACCGCCGCCGCCTCGGCGGCGAAGGCGCCGCCGAGGCGTGGCAGCATCTGCGCGCCGATCGCGGTGGTGAAGCGCTCGGGCAGTTGCCAGCGCTCCATCAGTGCGGCACCGAGCTCGGCGAAGTCGCAGCCGACCAGCCGGCGCTCGACGGCGTCGAGCGGCTCGCCGCGGGCCTCGGCTTCGCGGTGGGCGGCGGCAGCCAGTTCGGGCACGGTCTGGTACATCACCAGGTGGCCGGTGTCGGCGAGCACGCCGATCAGGAACAGCCGCTCGCTTGCGGTGAGGCCGGCGGCGATCCCGGTCGCGCGCGCGGCCAGGCCGGTGAGCAGGCTGCTCCGCCAGAAGCGCTGCATGTCGAGGTGGGCGGGGCGGATGCCGGCGAACACCCCCTGCAAGGACATCGCCAGCACCAGGTCGTGCACCTGCTGCAGGCCGAGCAGGGTGACCGCGCGCACCACGTCGTCCACCCGGCCGCGCTGGCCGAACAGCGGGCTGTTGACCAGATGGAGCAGGCGCGCCGACAGCGCAGGGTCGGCCGCCACCAGGCGGGCCACCGCCGAGATCGAGCCGGCAGGGGATTCGAGTTGCTCGCGCACGCGCGCGTAGACGTCGGGCAGCGAGGTCAGGGCCTCGATCTGGCTGACCAGTTCCTGGGCTGAGTGCATGGTGATCGTCCTGTGGTGCGTGTCTTTAGCGATGGGCGTGCGTGCCGCGCGTGGCGCGCGGGGTGAACACCAGCGGCCGGGCGGGCGGAAGTTCCGGCTGCAGGGTGACGTGCTCGATGCCGAAGCGGGTGTGCAGCAGGGTGCGCTCGGCTTCCAGCACCACCGCCCAGCGTGCCGCATCGGCGAGCACGATGTGGGCCGAGAGCGCGGTGCGGCGCGAGTCCAGGCTCCAGATGTGGAGGTCGTGCACCGAGCGCACGCCGTCAACCGCGGCCATCGCGCCCCCGACCTCGGGCAGCGAGAGGCTGTCGGGCACGCCTTCGAGCAGGGTGTTCACCACCTGGCGCAGCAGCGACAGCGTGGAGAAGAGGATCAGGCCGCAGATCAGCATGGTCAGCAGCGGGTCGATCGGCGTCCACCCGGTGTACAGGATGACGATCCCGGAGGCGAGCGCCGCCACCGAGCCGAGCAGGTCGCCGAGCACATGCAGCAGCGCGCCGCGGGTGTTGAGGTCGCCCTCGCCGCGGGTCAAGAGCCAGGCCACGGCAATGTTGAGCACGAGGCCGCCGAGCGCCACCAGGATCACCGCCTCGCCTGCGACTTCGCGTGGCGTGAGCAGGCGCTCGACCGCGTGCCAGACCAGACCTCCGACCACGGCGAGCATGAGCAGCGCATTGACCAGCGCCGCCAGCGCCTCGACCCGGCGCAGGCCGTAGGAGTGGCGCGCGCTCGGCGCGCGCCGGGCGACCCGGGTCGCGATTGCGGCAAGCCCGAGCGAGGCAGCGTCGGTGAGCATGTGGCCGGCATCGCCGAGCAGCGCCAGCGAGCCCGACCACCAGCCGGCGACCGCCTCGACCGCGGCAAATGCCAGGGTGAGCGTCAGCGCAAGCGGCAGGAAGCGGCTTGCGGCGTGGTCGTGGTGGTGAGGGTGGCCGTGGGGGGGGGCATCGGTGCGGCGGTCGGCAGGCGGGTGCCGATGATCATTCCCGCGCTGAGGGGAGTGGACGCCGTTGCCACCGTGATCGTGCGTGCCGTGGTGCTCGTGGCCGTGCGCGTTCGGCATCGAAACCTTCCTTGTGGATCGAGATGATTCGATTATGCCCCGGCGCGCGGTGAGCTCAGCGCTGCAACAGCTCCGCAAACCCTGCGACCACGTCGACCACCTCCGCCGCACCCTTGCGGATGCCACCGATCACGTCGCCGGCTTCGCTGGCCAGGCCCACGCTCGCGGTCGCGGTCGCGTGCATGTCATTGACGCGTTCGATCGCCAGGCGCGCGCCTTCCTGCACCGTGGAGATCATGCCGGTGATCTCGGTGGTGGCTTTTGAGGTGCGCTCGGCGAGCTTGCGCACCTCGTCGGCGACGACCGCGAAGCCGCGGCCGTGTTCGCCCGCGCGTGCAGCCTCGATGGCGGCGTTGAGGGCGAGCAGGTTGGTCTGGTCGGCGATCTCGCGGATCGTGTTGACGATCGAGGTGATCCGCGCGGTTTCGTTGCCGAGCTGGCCGATCGTGCTGGCCGCACCCTCGGTGCTGGCGGCGATCGCCACCATCTGTTCGGTGGCGCGCACGATCGTGCGCGCACCCTGGTCGGACAAGCGCGCGTTCTCGCGCGCGATCGCGAGCGCCTCCCCGGCGTTGCGCACTTCCTGTTCGAGCGCTTCGACGCGCGCGCTGATGTCCGAGGCGAACTTGATGAACTTGTAGGGTCGGCCGTCGGCACCGAGCACCGGGTTGTAGCTTGCCTCCAGCCACACCGCGCGGCCACCGCGCGCGACGCGCTGGAAGCGGCCGGCGAAGAATTCGCCCTGGCGCAGGCGTTCCCAGAACTGCGTGTACGCGTCCGAGGAGGCGTGGCCGGGATCGCAGAACATGCGGTGGGGGCGACCGATGACCTCGTTGCGCGAGTACCCCATCACGCTCAGGAAGTTGTCGTTCGCGTCCAGCACGTTACCGTGCAGGTCGAACTCGATGCGCGCCATCGAGCGGTCGATCGCGGCAAGGATGGCACGGCGCTCGGCATCTTCCTGCACGCGCGCGGTGACGTCGGTGGCGAGCTTGACCACGCTCACGACCTCGCGGGCGGGGCCGAGCACGGGGTTGTAGCTTGCCTCCAGCCACACCGGGTTGCCCTCGGCGTCCTCGCGCAGGAAGCGCCCGCCGACCGGCTCGCCCTTGCACAGGCGGCGCCAGTGCTCGGCATATTCGCTCGAGCGAACGGTCGCTGCGCTGCAGAACATGCGGTGAGGCTGGCCGACGACCTGCTCGCGCGCATACTTCATCGTCGCCAGGAAACGGTCGTTGGCGAAGCGGACGATGCCGTCGGGCGTGAATTCGATGCGGGCGGTGGAGCGGTCGATGGCGTCGATGACCGCCTGCTGTGCGGCGAGCCGCGCGGCCTGTTCGGTGAGGCTTCGTTTGAGTTTCTGGTTGAACATGGGCTTGACCGTGGGAAGGTGGGCCGGCAGCGGTGAGCGCCGGGCGCCGGGCGCATGTGGAGTGCGTCCATGAAAATATCGACGTTTTCCGATATATCTTTAGACGCGATCTCACACGGCCTCGAGAGCGGGCTGCAGTGAAGGGTGGGACTTGGTGGACGTGGAGGACGTGATGCGGCTGCTGACGTGGAACATCCAGTGGGGAAGGGGGGCAGACGGCCGCGTCGATCTCGCCCGCACGGTCGCGGCGATCCGAGCCGCGGGGCCGCTCGACGTGATCTGCCTGCAGGAAGTGGCGAGCAATTTCCCGGGGCTCGCCGGCGGCGCGTGTGAGGACGAGCCGGCCTTGCTCGCCGCGGCCTTTGCGGATTTTGAGCCGGTGTTCGGCGCTGGCATGGACGTGCCCGACGGCGACGGGGGCCGCGCGCGCTTCGGCAACCTGCTGCTGTCGCGCCTGCCGGTGGGGCAGGTGTTCCGTCACCTGCTGCCGGTGCCGGCCGATCCGGCCTGGCCGGCGATGCAGCGCACCTGCGTGGAAGCGGTGGTGAGCGCGCGCTGGGGGGCCGTGCGGGTGCTGACGACCCACCTCGAGTACTACTCGGCACGCCAGCGCCGCGCTCAGGTCGAGGCCCTGCGTGCGCTGCAGGCCGAGGCTGCCGAGCTTGCCCGTCTTCCCGCAGCGGGCAAGGAGTCCAATCCGGCCTTCGCCGCGCGCCCGCGCCCGGCGTCGGCGATCATGTGCGGCGACTTCAACTGCGAGCCCGATTCGCCCGAGCATCGGCTGCTGCAGGCGCCGATCGGCGCAGGCGTCCCGGGTTGGCGCGATGCCTGGCAGGTGATCTCGCCGGACTCGCCGCATGCCCCCAGTGTCGGCCTGCATGGGGCCGACTGGCCGGATCGTGCCTACTGCTGCGACTTCTTCTTCGTAACCGAGGATCTGGCGCCGCGCGTGCGCGCGCTGCAGGTGATGGCCGGGACGGCCGCGTCCGATCACCAGCCGGTGGTGCTGGAACTGGGCGACTGACGGGCGCCCGCCTGATGCGACGGGCGCACGGTTCAGCCTGGCGGCAGCGGCTCGATGAGGTCGCGGTAGGCGTGCCAGGTGGCGTGGCCGATGACCGGCATCAGCACCACCAGGCCGATATTGAAGGTGGCGAAGCCGATCGCGGTGAGCATGACGATCAGGGCCGCCCACACCAGCATCGGACCGGGGTTGTTGAGGAGCGCGCCAAAGCTCGCCAGCATCGCGGTGATCGCGTCCTGGTTGCGGTCGAGCATCAGCGGCACCGACACCACGCTGGCGGCGAAGGCGATCGTCGCGAACACCAGTCCGACGCCGACATATGCGCCGATGAACTCGAGGTTGCGCAGGGCGAGGACCTGCTCGAGCAGGCTGTCGAGGCTCGGCATCGCGTCGGTGTAGAACAGCGCGAACACGACCATCGAGGCCCGCGCCCACACCAGCAGGACGACGCCGAGCACGACCGCGAACACGCCGAGGTTGCTCATGTTGCGGCGCCACACGGTGAGCGTGGGGGCAAGCGCGCACGGCTCGCCGCGTTCGCGGCGGCGGCTGATCTCGTACAGGCCCATCGCGACCAGCGGGCCGACGAGCAGGAAGCCCGAGGCGAGCGCAGCGATGTACTCGTAGGCATGGAGGAACATCGCCACGGTCAGCACGCCCATCGCGGCGAAGCACAGGCCGTAGAACAGGCTCGGACCTGGGCACGCGCGCAGGTCGGCGAAGCCGCGGGCGATCCACTGGAACGGCGCGCCGAGCGCGACCTCGCGCACGGTCGGGAAAGGCAGGCCGGGGTCGTCGTCGTCGCGCGGCCTTGGGACGTTCGAGGGGTCCTGCTCCGTCATGTCGATCTCCTGTGAGTGCTGAACTGACCGCGGAGCGGAGCGGCGGTTCAGGGCCCGGTGAGCATTGCGTCAAGAACCTGTTGCGGCGCTTCCTGCATCGATGCGTGCCCCACGCCCGCCAGCACGACCAGGCGCGCTTCGCATCCGGTGAACGCGTCGCGCAGCGGCAGCACCGCGTCGGCCGGGGTCATGCGGTCGCAGTCTCCGCTCACCAGCAGCACCGGGCAGCGCACGCGCGTGGCGGCCGGCAGCCCGCCCGGCCAGCTGTCGCAGGCGGCGAGGTCGGTGGCGAGCACATCCGCGCCTTGTTTGTGCATGCGCTCGAGGTTCGCGGCTTCGAGCCCGGCACGCCGTTGCGCGCCGATCACCTCGGCGGGGGCGAAGGAGAACTTGTTGATCAGCGCCCACGCTTGTGGCGGGTCGCGGCGCACCGCGTCGAGGACGAAGGGTGCGACCGGCATCGGCGCCAGGCTGCCGAGCAGGTAGAGCGTGCGGACGCGTTCAGGCGCCCGTGCGGCGACCGCGAGCGCGATCAGTGAGCCCATGCTGTGACCTGCGATGTGCAGGCGGTCCACGCCCAGCGCGTCGGCCAGTGCGAGCACCCAGTCGGCCATCGCATCGATGCTTTGCAGTGCGTCGCCGGCCGAGGCGCCGTGGGCCGGCAGGTCGGGCACGATGACGCGGTGGCCGGCGTCGGCGAGGGCCGGGGCGATGGCGTCCCATACCCCGCGATCGTGGCCGGCGCCGTGGATCAGCATGAGCGCCGGCGCTGCGGGCGGGCCGAAGGTGTCGAACGTGACGGCCAGGCCGCATACCGGGATCGTGTTCATCGCAATGTCAGGCATATTCATCGGGGTCGAGCAGGTGTTCGATCGCCACGATGCGGTCCTTGAGCGCGAGCTTGCGCTTCTTGAGGCGGCGCAGCATCAGCTCGTCCTCGACCGGGTTGGCGGCCAGGCTGGCGATCGCCTCGTCGAGGTCGCGGTGTTCGACGCGCAACTCCTCGAGCCGCAGACGCAGGCTGGTCACGTCTTCGAAGCTTCCGTCGTTCATCTTCGCTCCCTTCGCGGTTGGGCTGGCGCCGGCCACGGGCGGTGTGCCGGAGCGTGGTGCCTTTTTGGGCCAATGGTATGTTGCGGCGCAGGCGATGACAACACGCGCGCGTTGTGTGCCGGCAGGCGTGGCGCCTGGCGTCCGCCGGGGCGATTTCTTACCATGCGCGCTTCGACACCAACCGGAACGTGCAAGTGAACAAGGCCTTCGTCAAGGACAGCGATGGCGGTGGCGACGACGGGGACGAGGAACTCGCCCCCGCGCTGCGCCTGCCGCCGGGCAGCAAGAATTACATGACGCGACGCGGCTATGAAGCGTTGCGCGCCGAACTCGAGCAACTCGTGCGCGTCGAGCGGCCGAAGCTGGTCGAGACCGTGGCCTGGGCCGCGGGCAACGGCGATCGCTCGGAGAACGGCGACTACATCTACGGCAAGAAGCGCCTGCGCGAGATCGACCGCCGCATCCGCTTCCTGATCAAGCGTATCGAGAGCGCCGACGTGGTGGACCCCGAGCGCCAGCAAGGCCTGGAGCAGGTCTTCTTCGGTGCGACCGTGAGCTTCTGCGACCTCGATACCGACGCCGAGCAGACGCTGCAGATCGTCGGCGTGGATGAGGCCGACGCCTCGCAGGGGCGTATCAGCTGGATCGCGCCGCTGGCGCGCGCGGTGCTCAAGGCGCGCGTGGGTGATGTGGTGCGTTTCCACAGTCCCGCGGGCGTGCGCGAGATCGAGATCACCGCGGTGGCGTACGGCTGAGCGGACGTCCACCGGTTCAGGGGGCGGCCGCCAGGGCGCGGCCCGCGCGGACGCCTGTGCGTGACGCGAGCGTCAACTTTTCGGCGTGCAACGACTCAAGTCGGGCAGGTCGCTGCCGTTCACCTTGCGAACTGGCTGTCCGTTGCGAGGATAGCCGTCCCGCCCAGTTCTATCTCGTGGATGGCCCGTCAAGATGCGCTTCGATTCCCTCACCGTCGCACGGCGCCTGGCGCTGATGCTCCTCGTCGCCCTCGCGGGCCTGGCGCTGCTTGCGCTCGCGGCCGTGCTCGAGAACCGCGACGACATGCGCGCAGGCTATGCGCGCAACGTGCAGAGCCAGGTCGAGCTGGCGGCTGGCGTGCTGCAGCATTTCCACGCGCTCGAGCAGTCCGGTGCGCTCGATCGCGCAGCGGCGCAAAAGGCCGCCAAGGAGGCGTTGCGTGGCCTGCGCTACCAGGACAACGAGTATTTCTTTGTTTTCAACTTCGACCTGCATATGGTGCTGCACCCGCTGCGCCCTGCGCTCGAGGACAAGGTGGCCGACCTCGCCGACCCCACAGGCAAGTACTTCGTGCGCGAGATGGTGGCGCTGGCGCGCACCAAGGGCGGCGGCTATGTCGATTACCAGTGGCCGCGCTCGGGCTCGGCGGCGGATGCGGCGCAGCCAAAGATCTCCTACGTGAAGCTGTTTCCGGCCTGGGGCTGGGTGATCGGGACCGGCGTGTACGTCGATGACATCGACGCCGCGTTCCGCGCTGCCGCGCTGCGCTTCGGTGCGCTGGTGGCGGGGGGGGTGCTGGTGCTGGTGCTGATCGGCGCCTGGGTGATCCGTGGCGTGACGCGCGCCCTGGGCGGAGAGCCGGCCTACGCCGGTGCGATCATGCAGCGTGCTGCGGGCGGCGACCTCGCGGTCGAGGTGGTGCAGCGCGGCCCGGCCGACAGCCTGCTCGGCAACCTGTCTGCGATGCTGGCGCAACTGCGCGCGATGGTGGGCGAGATCGGACGTGGCGCGGCGCAGTTGTCGGCGAGCGGGCGCGAGATCCTCGGTGCGTCGCGCCGGGTGTCCGAGGCCTCCGTGTCGCAGACCGGCGCGACCGCGTCGATCGCCGCCGCGATCGAGCAGATGACGGTCAGCATCGAGCACATCTCGGATAGCGCGCGTCAGGCCGAGCAGCATTCGTCGTCGGCAGCCGGGCTGGCCGACGAGGGGGCGGGCAAGGCGGAGCGCGCGGCCGGCGAGATGCAGGCGATCGCCGCCCGTGTGGGCGACGCGGCGCAGAAGATCCAGCAACTGGTGGCGCGTGCCGACGAGGTCGGTACGATCGCCAATGTGATCAAGGAGATCGCCGGGCAGACCAACCTGCTCGCGCTCAACGCCGCGATCGAGGCGGCGCGCGCGGGCGAGCAGGGTCGTGGGTTTGCGGTGGTCGCGGACGAGGTGCGCGGCCTGGCCGAGCGCACTGCATCGGCGACGGTGCAGATCGAGAAGGTGATCGAGGGCATCCAGAGCGAGACGCGCTCGACGGTCGGCGCGATGGCCGAGGTGTCGGCCCAGGTCGGCGGCGGCGTGGCGCTGGTGGGCGACGCCACGGATTCGCTGCACCGTATCCGCGACAGCTCGGGCGAGGCGCTTGCGCGCATCCGCGAGGTGGCCTACGCCACCAGCGAGCAGAGCAGCGCCTCGACCGAGATCGCGCGCCAGGTGCAGACGATCACCGAGATGGCCGACGGCACCTCGGCTTCGATGCGCAGCGTGGTGGCCTCGGCGGAGCAGATGGAAGCGCTCTCCGCCGATCTCGACAAGCTGGTCGGACGCTTCCGCTGCTGAGTTCGTGCGCGGGGTGCGCTTGAAATCCGCCGTGGGCGCCCCCAACTGATGCTCCGTTTAGACAACACCGACGGAGCAGCAGTCAAATGTCCGAAGTAGACAATTCTTCCCAGTCCGAAACCTCCCAAGCTAAACCGGGCCAGACGCTCGCCTTCCAGGCCGAGGTGAAGCAGCTGCTTCACCTGATGATCCACTCGCTGTATTCCAACCGCGAGATCTTCCTGCGCGAGCTCGTCTCCAACGCCTCCGACGCCTGCGACAAGCTGCGCTTCGAGGCGCTCGACAACGGCGCGCTGTACGAGAGCGACCCCGAGCTCAAGATCCGCATCGGCTTCGACGCCGAGGCCAGGACCATCACCATCGCCGACAACGGCGTTGGCATGAGCCGCGACGAGGCGATCGCACACCTGGGCACCATCGCCAAGTCGGGCACGCGCGAGTTCTTCGGTCAGCTCACCGGCGACCAGAAGAAGGACGCCAACCTCATCGGCCAGTTCGGCGTGGGCTTCTATTCCGCCTTCCTGGTCGCCGACCGTGTCACCGTGCTCACCCGCCGCGCCGGCCTCCCCGCGGGCGAGGGCGTGAAGTGGGAATGCTCGATGGCCGGCGACGAAGCCGGCGCCTACACCGTGGCGCAGATCGACAAGCCCGGCCGCGGCACCGAGATCACCCTGCACCTGCGCGAGGGCCAGGAAGACCTGCTGTCGTCGTGGAAGCTCAAGAGCCTGATCCGCAAGTACTCCGATCACATCGTGCAGCCGATCGTGATGAAGAAGGAGGAATGGAACGAGGAGCAGAAGGCGCAGGTGCCGACCGATGAGGACGAGACCGTCAACCAGGCCAACGCGCTGTGGACGCGGTCGAAGAGCGACATCACGGAAGACGAGTACAAGGGCTTCTACAAGCACGTCGCCCACGACTTCGAGGACCCGCTGG
This sequence comes from Thauera sp., assembly GCA_040275625.1. Taxonomy (GTDB): domain Bacteria; phylum Pseudomonadota; class Gammaproteobacteria; order Burkholderiales; family Rhodocyclaceae; genus Thauera. Next base: position 12,915 of record JBEOKH010000398.1, read on the forward strand.
CGTGGACCCACTCGCGCGTCGAGGGCCGCCACGAATACACCAACCTGCTCTACATCCCGAAGAATGCGCCCTTCGACCTGTGGGACCGCAGCGCCAAGCACGGCATCAAGCTCTACGTGAAGCGCGTGTTCATCATGGACGACGCCGAGAAGCTGATGCCGACCTACCTGCGCTTCGTGCGCGGCATGGTCGACTCGGCCGACCTGCCGCTCAACGTGTCGCGCGAGATCCTGCAGGAATCCAAGGACATCGACACCATCCGCGCCGGCTGCACCAAGAAGGTGCTGACCCTGCTCGAGAGCCTGGCCAACAGCGACGAGGCCGCCGACAAGGAGAAGTACACCGAGTTCTGGAAGGCCTTCGGCAAGGTGTTGAAGGAAGGCGTGGGCGAGGACTTCGCCAACAAGGACAAGATCGCCGGCCTGCTGCGCTTCGCCTCGACCCAGCTCGACACCCAGGATGAGGTCGTCTCGCTCGCCGACTACATCGGCCGCATGAAGGAGGGCCAGGACAAGATCTACTTCGTCACCGCCGAGACCTTCAACGCCGCGAAGAACAGCCCGCACCTCGAGGTCTTCCGCAAGAAGGGCATCGAGGTGCTGCTGCTCACCGACCGCGTCGACGAGTGGGTCACCGGCAACCTCACCGAGTTCGACGGCAAGGCGCTGGTGTCGGTGGCCAAGGGCGGCCTGGATCTGGGCGCGCTCGAGGACGAGGCCGAGAAGCAGGAAGTCGAGAAAGCCGCCGACGAGTACAAGGAGCTGCTCGACAAGATGAAGGCGAGCCTGGGCGAGCGCGTCAAGGACGTGAAGGTGACCCTGCGCCTGACCGATTCCCCCGCCTGCCTGGTGGCCGACGAGCACGACCTCGGCATGAACCTGGCCCGCATCCTCAAGGCTGCAGGGCAGAACGCACCGGTGTCGAAGCCCATCCTCGAGATCAACCCCGGCCACCCGGCGGTGCTGCGCCTGAAGTACGAGGACAAGCACTTCGACGACTGGGCGGCGGTGCTGTTCGACCAGGCCCTGCTCGCCGAGGGCGGCACGCTCGATGACCCGGCGACCTTCGTGAAGCGCATCAATCAGCTGATGATGGCGATGAGCGGGAACTGAGCGGCAGGGCCGGTCGGCCCCGGCGCCAACCCTTCCCTCAAGCATTTGCGGCTTGTGCCGCGCCTGCAGCAACCGACCCGCCTCCGATCACGAGGGGGGGGCGCTGCAGGCGCGGCGCGAGCCGCGCGCTTTTGCGCGGCCGCCCTCTCGGTCGCCCGCGCCTGCCACGCACGCCGCGCCCCGCAAATAGGGGCAAACGCCAGGTTGACGCGTCTGCTCGCGGCCGGAACACTCATTGGCACAAAAACACGAAGCCGGGCAGGAGACACCCTTGAGCGAGTTCATTCTCGAAACCCATGGACTCACCAAGGAGTTCAAGGGTTTCGTCGCAGTATCCGGCGTCGACCTGAAGGTGCAGAAGGGGCACATCCACGCCCTGATCGGCCCCAACGGCGCCGGCAAGACCACCGTCTTCAACCTTCTGACCAAGTTCCTGCCGCCGACCTCGGGCACGATCCTGTTCGAAGGACACGACATCACCCGTGAGGCGCCGGCGGTGACCGCGCGCCGCGGCATGGTGCGCTCGTTCCAGATCTCGGCCACCTTCCCCAATCTCACCGTGCGCGAGAACGTGCGCATCGGCCTGCAGCGCAAGCTCGGCACCGAATTCCACTTCTGGCGCTCGGTGAAGTCGCTCGACGTGCTCAACGACGAGGCGATGGCGCTGCTCGAGGCGGTCGATCTGACATCCTTCGCGGACACCGTCACCGCCGAGATGCCCTACGGCCGCAAGCGTGCGCTCGAGATCGCGACCACGCTCGCGCTCGAACCGACCATGCTGCTGCTCGACGAGCCCACCCAGGGCATGGGCAACGAGGACATCGCGCGCGTGGTCGAACTCATCCGCAAGGTGTCGGCCAATCGCACCATCCTGATGGTCGAGCACAACCTGTCGGTGGTCGCCAACCTGTGCGACCGCATCACCGTGCTCACCCGCGGCAGCGTGCTCGCCGAGGGCACCTACGCCGAAGTGTCGAAGAACCCCAAGGTGCTCGAGGCCTATGTCGGTTCCGACGACATGAGCGACGCCCACCACTGATCCCCCGCGACCGACCCCATGACCAGCGCCTTCACCCCTCGTCCGGAGATGCTCCGGATCCACGATCTGCACGCCTTCTACGGCGAGTCGCACATCCTGCACGGCATCGACCTCAAGGTCGCGCGCGGCGAGTGCGTGACGCTCCTCGGGCGCAACGGCTCGGGGCGTTCGACCACGCTCAAGTCGGTGCTCGGCCTGGTGGGCAAGCGCACCGGCTCGATCATGGTCAATGGCCGCGAGGTCATCAACGAGCCCACCCACCGCATGGCGCGCTACGGTATCGGCTACGTGCCCGAGGAGCGCGCGATCTTCGCCTCGCTCAGCACCGAGGAGAACCTGATGCTGCCGCCGCAGGTGGCGAGCGGGGCGCTGTCGGTGGATGAGATCTACCAGATGTTCCCGAACCTCTACGAGCGCCGCTCGAGCCCGGGCTCCAAGCTCTCGGGCGGCGAGCAGCAGATGCTGGCGATGGCGCGCGTGCTGCGCACCGGCGCCAAGCTGCTCTTGCTCGACGAGATCACCGAGGGCCTGGCGCCGGTGATCGTCAAGAAGCTCGGCGAGGTCATCGTCGAACTGAAATCGCGCGGCTTCACCATCGTGCTGGTGGAGCAGAACTTCCGCTTCGCCGCGCCGCTGGCCGACCGCCACTACGTGCTCGAGCACGGCGAGATCATCGCCACCATCACTGCCGAGGAGCTACCCGGGAAGATGGACTGGCTGCACCAGACGCTGGGGGTCTGAGCGGTTCCGCCGCGCAGTTCCCGCGTACCAACCACAAGAAACGGAGACACACGATGCAGACGAAGAAACTCAGCACCCTGGCCTGCGCGGTCGCCTTTGCCATGCTGTCGGGCGCGGCGAGCGCGCAGATCTCGGGCAACACGGTCAAGGTCGGCGTGCTCACCGACATGTCGGGCACCTATTCCGACCTCGCCGGCGCCGGTGCGGTGCTTGCCACGCAGATGGCGATCGACGACTTCATCGCCGAGGCCAAGCCCGCCTTCAAGGTCGAGATGCTCTCCGCCGACCACCAGAACAAGGCCGACATCGCCTCCAACAAGGCGCGCGAGTGGTTCGAACGCGAGGGCGTCGACACCGCCACCGAGCTCGTCACCACCTCGACCGCGCTCGCGGTGATGAAGGTCGCCAAGGAGATGAACCGCGTGGCGCTGATGAGCGGCCCGGCCTCGACGCCGATCACCAACGAGCAGTGCAACGACGTCACCGTGCACTACACCTACGACACCTATGCGCTCGCCAACGGCACCGCCAAGGCGGTGACCCAGCAGGGCGGCAACACCTGGTTCTTCCTCACCGCCGACTACGCCTTCGGCCAGGCGCTGGAGAAGGACTCGTCCGCGGTGGTGACGGCCAACGGCGGCAAGGTGCTCGGCTCGGTGCGCCACCCGTTCCCGGCTTCCGACTTCTCGTCCTTCCTGCTCCAGGCCCAGGCCTCGGGCGCCAAGATCATCGGTCTGGCCAACGCCGGCGCCGATACCACCAACGCGATCAAGCAGGCGGCCGAGTTCGGCGTCACGCCCAAGCAGGCGCTCGCCGGTCTGCTGATGTTCATCTCCGACGTGCACTCGCTCGGCCTGCAGGCCACCCAGGGCATGTACCTGACCACCGGCTTCTACTGGGATCTCGACGACCAGACCCGTGCCTGGTCCAAGCGCTTCTTCGAGAAGCAGAAGCGCATGCCGACCATGGTGCAGGCCGGCCAGTATTCCTCGGTGCTGCATTACCTGCGTGCTGTGCAGGCGACCGGCACCGACGAGGCGGGCAAGGTCATGGCGCAGATGAAGGCCACCCCGATCAAGGACTTCTTCGGCAAGAACGGCCGCATCCGCGAGGACGGGCGCATGGTGCACGACATGTACCTGGCGCAGGTGAAGGCGCCCGCCGAATCGAAGTACCCGTGGGACTACTACCACATCCGCCAGACAATTCCCGCGGAAGAGGCCTTCCAGCCGCTGGCGCAGTCGAAGTGCCCGCTGGTCAAGAAGTAAGCTGATCGCGGGCTGTCCCGCACTTCACGACGCACCGGCGCGGCGCGGCCGCTCCGGTGCGGGAGTCACACATGGAAATCTTCGGCGTCCCGAGCGCGCTGCTCGGCAGCCAGCTGCTGGTCGGCCTGATCAATGGGTCGTTCTACGCGATCCTGAGCCTGGGCCTGGCCATCATCTTCGGCCTGCTCAACATCATCAACTTCAGCCACGGCGCGCAGTACATGATGGGCGCCTTCGTGGCGTGGATCGCGCTCAACAAGCTCGGCATCAACTACTGGGTCGCGCTGCTGTTCGCGCCGATCGTCATCGGCGCGCTCGGCGTGCTGATCGAGCGCACGATGCTGCGCAAGCTTTACAAGCTCGACCACCTCTACGGACTCTTGCTCACCTTCGGCCTCGCGCTGATCTTCGAGGGCATCTTCCGTGATCAGTACGGCATCTCCGGGCAGTCCTACCCGGTGCCCGAGCTGCTGCAGGGCGGGGTGAACCTCGGCTTCATGTTCCTGCCGATCTATCGTGGCTGGGTGGTGGTGGCCGCGCTGACGGTGTGCTTCGCGACCTGGTTCGTGATCGAGAAGACCAAGCTCGGCGCCTACCTGCGTGCCGGCACCGAGAACTCGCAGATGGTGCAGGCGCTCGGCATCAACGTGCCGCTGCTGATCACCTTCACCTACGGCTTCGGCGTCGCGCTCGCCGCCTTCGCCGGCGTGCTCGCCGCGCCGATCTATCAGGTCAGTCCGCTGATGGGCTCGAACCTGATCATCGTGGTGTTTGCGGTCGTGGTGATCGGCGGCATGGGCTCGATAATGGGCTCCATCCTCACCGGTCTCGGCCTCGGCCTGATCGAAGGCCTGACCCGTGTGTTCTACCCCGAGGCCTCGGCGGTGGTGGTGTTCGTGATCATGGTGATCGTGCTGCTGGTGCGGCCAGCCGGCCTGTTCGGCAAGGCCTGAGCGCGGGCAAAGGAATCAGACTGATGAACAACCCGAATTCGATGTTTGCCCGCGCCACCCCGATCCTGTTCGGCGCGCTGTTCCTGATCGGGCTGGTGGCGCCGTTCGCGGTGTATCCCACCTTTCTGATGAAGATCCTGTGCTTCGGGCTGTTCGCCTGCGCGTTCAACCTGCTGCTCGGCTTCGCCGGCCTGCTCTCCTTCGGCCACGCCGCCTTCCTTGGCAGTGCGGGCTACGTGTGCGGCATGCTGGTGCGCGACGTGGGCGTGACGCCGGAGGTGGGCATCCTCGGTGGCACGCTCGCCGCGGGCGCGCTCGGCTGGCTGTTCGGCGTGCTGGCGATCCGCCGCACCGGGATCTACTTCGCGATGATCACGCTGGCGCTGTCGCAGATGGTGTATTTCGTCGTGCTGCAGTGGAAGGCGACCGGCGGCGAGGACGGCCTGCAGGGCGTGCCGCGCGGGCACCTGTTCGGGGTGATCGACCTGTCGAACAACATCGCGATGTACTACCTGGTGTTCGCGGTGTTCTGCATCGGCTTCTTCATCATTTACCGCGCGATCAACTCACCCTTCGGCCAGATCCTCAAGGCGATCCGCGAGAATGAGCCGCGCGCGGTCTCGCTCGGCTACGACGTCGCCAGGTTCAAGCTGCTCGCCTTCGTGCTCTCGGCGGCGCTCGCCGGCATGGCGGGAGCGACCAAGACGCTCGTTTTTCAGCTTGCCTCGCTCACCGATGTGCACTGGCACATGTCGGGCGAGGTGGTGCTGATGACCCTGCTCGGCGGCCTCGGCACCGTGCTCGGCCCGCTGGTCGGTGCCGCCACCATCGTGTCGCTGCAGACGGAGCTCGCCGACAGCGTTGGCTCCTGGGTGACGGTGATCATGGGGGTGATCTTCGTGGTCTGCGTGCTGCTGTTCCGCCGCGGCATCGTCGGCGAGCTACAGGCGCTGATCCAGCGCGCCGGCATCCGCTGAGGAGGCGGGTTCCGGGGCCGGCTTTGCGGCGCCCGCGCCTGGCGTGCCCTCGACCGGGGGTGCAGGGCGCGGGCGTTTTTCGTGCACCCGCTTCTCCGCGCGCCGCCGCCAGGGGTGGGAGAGCGCGTGGTAGAGCGGCACCGGCGCCACCGAGCGTGCCACGCCGTGTGCCACCACTGCAGTCGCCATCAGCGGCAACAGCATCTCGTGGTTGGCGGTCATCTCCATGACGATCACGAAGGAGGTGATCGGCGTCTGCGTCATCGCGGCGAGGAAGGCCACCATGCCGAGAACCAGGATTGCCGCGTCCTGCTCGCCGGGCAGCAGCAGCGCGATGTCCGAGCCCAGGCCGGCGCCCACCGCGAGCGCGGGGGCGAATATGCCGCCGGGGATCTTCGACACGAAGACCAGCCAGATCACCGCCATCTTCATCAGGGTGAAGGCCACCGGCAGCGCCGCGCTGCCCTCGAGCGCGGCCTTGGATTCCGCATAGCCGGTGCCGTAGGTGACGCCGCCGCTGGCCAGGCCGATCAACGCGGTGAGCAGGCCGCACATCGCCGCGAAGGCGACCGGCTGGCCCTCGGCGATGCGACCGAGGCGGCCGGGCAGGCCGCGTGCGGACGCCACCAGCACGCGCGTGAAGATGCCGCCGAGCAGGCCTCCGGCCACCCCGCAGGCGAGCACCGGCCAGATCCCGTCGGGCCAGCCCAGGCTCGCCAGGGTGCGGCCGAAGT
>JBEOKH010000399.1:0-6957 GCA_040275625.1 Thauera sp.
TCGAGCGCGTCGGCGGTGTAGGAGGGCGCGATCAGCACCTCTAGGAACTGCGCCGAAACGGCTTCGGCCGCGGCGCGGTCGACCTCGCCGTTGAAGGCGATGATGCCGCCGAAGGCCGAGGTCGGGTCGGTGGAGAAGGCCTTCTTGTAGGCCTCGAGCGGACTGGCTGCGACCGCCACGCCGCAGGGGTTGGCGTGCTTGACGATGACGCAGGCGGCGGCCGAGCCGTCGAAGGCCTTGACGCATTCCCACGCCGCGTCGGCGTCGGCGATGTTGTTGTACGACAGCTCCTTGCCCTGCAACTGGCTGTAACCGGCAACGCCGCCTTCGGCCGCGCCGGGCTGGCGGTAGAAGGCCGCGGTCTGGTGCGGGTTCTCGCCGTAGCGCAGGTCCTGCACCTTGTCGAAGGCCAGTTGCAGGCGCTCGGGGTAGCTCTGCAGCGACACATCGCCGGCCTCGTTGGTGACCAGCGCGGTGAGGTAGTTGGAGATCGCCGAGTCGTAGCGCGCGGTGTGGGTGAAGGCCTTCACCGCGAGCGCGAAGCGGGTCTTGTGGCTGAGCTTGCCGGCGTTGGCCTTGAGCTCGTCGACGATGCAGGCGTAGTCCTCGGGGTCGGTGACGATGCCGACGCCGCCCTGCGCGTTGCCGTGGTTCTTGGCTGCCGCGCGCACCATGGTGGGGCCGCCGATGTCGATGTTCTCGATCGCGTCCTCCAGCGTGCAGTCGGGCTTGGCCACGGTCTGCTGGAAGGGGTAGAGGTTCACCACGACCAGGTCGATGCGGCCGATGTCGTGGGCGGCGATCGTGTCCATATGTTCGGCGAGGTCGCGACGGGCGAGGATGCCGCCGTGCACCTTGGGGTGCAGGGTCTTGACGCGGCCGTCGAGCATTTCCGGGAAGCCGGTGTGCTCGGAGACGTCGGTGACTGCGAGGCCGGCCTCGCGCAGCAGGCTGGCGGTGCCGCCGGTCGACAGCAGCTTGATGCCGAGGGCGGAGAGCTCGCGGGCGAAGTCGAGCACGCCGCGTTTGTCGGAGACGCTGATCAGGGCTTGGGTCACGTTCATCGTTGGGGGCCGGTGGCGAAGGTCTGGGAGGGGATTGAAGGTCGGTGGGCGTTGTGCTTCGGGGCGGGTGTCCGGGCGGATGGCCCTGCCCACGTCCACCTACAGCAATTCGTAATCGGTGAGCTTGCGGCGCAGGGTGTTGCGGTTGATGCCGAGCATTTCGGCGGCCACGGTCTGGTTGCCCTTGGCCTGCTCGAGCACGAACTGAAGCATCGGGCGCTCGACGTTGCGGATCACCATGTCGTGGATCGCGGCAGGCTTTTCGCCGTCGAGGTCGCGGAAATACTGGTCCAGCGTGCGGACGACGGCGTCCGCGATCTCGTTGCTGCGGCTGGTCATGCGGCGAGTTCCTGCGCGTAATCGGCCTGCTCGTCCGCCACGTAGCGCAGGCGGGCGTCGGCCTCGGCGAGCTGGCCGAAGAATTCGTCAACGGCCGCGAGCTGGGCGGGGATGTCGGGGATCTGGTTCATCGCGCGGCGGAACGCGGCCGAGCCCACCAGACCCCTGGTGTACCACGAGATGTGCTTGCGCGCGATCCTGACCCCGCGGTCGTCGCCGTAGAAGGCGTAGAGGTCGGCCAGGTGCTCGCGGCAGACCTGAAGGATCTCGCTCACCAGCGGCGGTGGAAGCAGCTCGCCGGTGGCGAGAAAGTGTTCGATCTCGCGGAAGATCCACGGCCGCCCCTGCGCGGCGCGCCCGATCATCACGCCGTCGGCGCCGGTGTAGTCGAGCACATGCTTGGCTTTTTGCGGGCTGCTGATGTCGCCGTTGGCGATCACCGGGATCCTCACCAGCGTCTTGACGTGGGCGATGGTGTCGTACTCGGCCTCGCCCATGTACTGGTCGGCGCGGGTGCGGCCGTGGATGGCGATTGCACGGATGCCGGATTCCTCGGCGATGCGGGCGATCATGGGGGCGTTCCTGTTGGCGCGGTTCCAGCCGGTGCGGAATTTCAGCGTGACCGGGGTGTCCGGCACCGCCTTGACCACCGCTTCGAGAATACGCGCGACCAGCGGCTCGTCCTGCATCAGCGCCGAGCCCGCCATCACGTTGCACACCTTCTTGGCCGGGCAGCCCATGTTGATGTCGATGATCTGCGCGCCGTTGTCGGCGTTGTACTTTGCTGCCTCGGCCATCATCGCGGGGTCGGCGCCGGCGATCTGCACCGAGATCGGGTCGACCTCGCCGGTGTGGTCGGCGCGGCGGCGGGTTTTTTCGCTGCCGTAGAGCAGGGAGTTGGAGGTGACCATCTCGGACACAGCGACGCCTGCGCCCAGCTTCTTGCAGAGCTGGCGGAAGGGGCGGTCCGTCACGCCGGCCATCGGGGCGACGAAAAGGTTGTTGCGCAGGGTGAAGCCGGCAAACTGCATGGTGTGATGGGCAAGCGGAAACGCAGCATTTTACCCTATCGATCCTTGCACGTGTCGCAGCGCCGCGACGAGGCGCGTGCCTGCGTGCGGGCGTTCTTGCAGGAGCGCCAGCAGGCGCGAACGGTGCCGTCGAGCTGTGCTACCCGCTCGGTCGCCGGATTCGTGCCTTCCGGCGCTTCTGCATGAGGATCGGAGTCGCGGCGGTTCTGTAGGAGCGCCGGCAGGCGCGAATGGCGCAGCGGGTGGCGCAACGCGTGTCGGTGTAGCGCCGCAATTGTTCGCGCCCTCCGGCGCTCCTGCAGGCGGCTGCGGGGCCGCTTCGCGGAAAAATACGCGCCGACGCGAGGTCGCGGGGCCCCCGCGGCGTTCTCCGCCGGGGGAAGCCCGGGGCGATAGCGAAGGGCCGCGAGTGCAGGCTGCGCCCTCCACCTGGGCTTCGCGACAGGAACCGAGGGCGCAACTCGCCGGTGGGGCGGCTTTGGCGCTTCAGTGCTCGTTGGTCTCCTGCAGCGCCTGTTCGAGGTCGGCGATCAGGTCGTCGGTATCTTCGATACCGACCGAGATTCGCAGCAGGTCGAGCGGGCAGCGCGTGCCGGGGCCCTCGATCGGGCCACGGTGCTCGATCAGGCTCTCGACCGAGCCGAGGGAGGTGGCGCGGCGGAATATCTTTACGGCGCTGGCGACCCGGCGCGCGGCCGCTTCGCCGCCTTTGACGCGCAGCGAGAGCATGGCGCCGAAGCCGCCTTCCATCTGGCGGCAGGCGATGTCGTGGCCGGGGTGTGCGGGGAGGCCGGGGTACAACACCGCGAGCAGCGTGGGGTGGTGCTCGAAATGCTGTGCGATGCGCAGCGCCGAGGCGGCTGCGGTGCGCACGCGCGGGTACAGCGTGCGCAGGCCGCGGTTGAGCAGCCAGGCCTCGAAGGGGCCGAGCACGGCGCCGGCGGCGGCACGTGCGGTCCTGATGCGCGTCCACAAGTCGTCGGTGGCGCGCGTCACCAGCACGCCGGCGACGACATCGGAGTGGCCGTTGAGGTACTTGGTCGCCGAGTGCATCACCACGTCGGCGCCGAGCGTGAGCGGGCGGGTGAACACCGGCGTCGGTACCGTGGAGTCGACCACGAGGCGAGCGCCAGCGGCGTGCGCGAGCGCGGCGGCGCGGGCGATGTCGGTGATCTCCCAAGTGGGGTTGGCGGGGGTTTCCACCCACACCAGATCGGCCGGGCGCTGCAGCAGCTCGGCGAGTTCGGCGCTGTCGGCGTAGAAGTCGAGGCCGATCTGCCAGTTGGCGGCAAAGTCGATCATCCAGTTGCGCAGCGACCAGTACATGTCGTGCGGGGCGACGAGGCGTGCACCGGGCTTCAAGGCCAGCAGCACCGCCGAGGCTGCGGCCATGCCGGAGGCGAACAGTGCGGCCTCGGCGCCGCCTTCGAGCTTGCACAGCAGGGCTTCGGCGGGGTCGTAGGCGGGGCTGGCGTCGCGCGCGTAGATGCGCCCGCCGGGCAGGCTGCCGTCCTCGGCGCGCTCGAAGGTGGTGGCGAGGTGGATGGGCGGCACGATGTCGCGGTGCGGCATCGTGGTTGCGCCCATCCCCTGGGCGGCGAGGGTGGCGGGGGAGAGTTTGTCGTCGTACTTCATGGTGCACGGTCCTTCGGCATGGCGGCGGGCGCTTGCCCGGGTGGCAGCGAGCCTACCGCCGGGCGGCGGCGGTGTCGAGGCCGGCCGCTCGCGGGCCGGCCTGCGGTCTCTGGTGCGCCGTCATGCCGGAAATGGCGTCGAGTGCGGCGCATTCTTGCGATTACTGAAATAAGGTTTGACTTTTATCAATGACGAATCCTTGGCTTTTTGATACGTGGCCGCCCGCCAGCTAGCTTTGGAGCATCCTCTGGGCAGCGTGGAGTGCGCGCGGGAGGATAGGGAGCTAGCCCGGAAGTGGCACGGTTTGCGTGCAAAGGAGGGGCATCATGGCAGTGGCCGGAACTTCGTCGACGTGCTGCGCTGCCTGCGCTATTTCAGGGCCTGCCTGAAGGACTGCTTCAAGCCGCTGCGCTGCGAGATCACTGCTCCCGCGGGTTGCGCCGAGGAAAGGCCGCTCAGCGAGGCTGGGGTGGGACTCGACATCGTCGGCACCGCCGCCGGCGGAGGCTTCGGTCATTACACGCTCGAGTGGCGCAAGGCGCACGGTCAGGCGTGGTGTGACGACAGCGACTGGTCGAGTCTGGGCATCCATTACCCCGGCGGCGGCGCCACAGGTTCTGCGCCCGTGGCCGGCGGGCTGCTGGGCAGGCTGGAAACCACCGTCCTTGCGCCCGAAGGCTACCAGATCAGACTCTGCGTCCATTCCGGCGTCGCAGGCACCGCGCATACCTGTTGCTGCATCGAGTTCGCCCTCTTCAAGGTGATGGTGTGGATCGATCACGTTGCCGAGGCGCCGATCGCCCCGACCGATCCTTTCGACCCCAACGCGGTGATCGCGGACGCGGCCGGTGAAGTCGTGCCGGTGGGCTGCTGCGTGAGGGTGGGCGGAAGTGCCTTCGTGGGTGACTGCGGTCAGCGCCGGATCAAGTGCTTCGATCTGCGCTGGGCGGTCGGCTTCCTGCCGGGGCCGTTGCAGCCCGGTTTCAACCCCGCGGCCTACACCGGATCGCTGATGCCTGCCGGACCGGTCTGCTACACGGACCCCGACCCCAATGTCGAGGCGCAGAAACGTGCGCCCTGGAACCGGGTGATCGGTGTCAATGGCACCCTGACCACGCGACTGGTGGACAACATCGACATCCCCTCGCTCGGCCTGCACGATCTCTGGAAGCTCAGCGCGACCTGCTTCCCGAGCGCCAACGGTCTGCCTTCCGCAGTGACTGATGCGGCCGGCTGCCCGGATCCGCATCATCGCTGCCAGAGCGGCACATACACCCTGCTGCTCGATGTCACCGACACCCTCGGCAATCGCTATTACGACACCCAGCACGTCTGGTTCGACAACAAGCCGATGATCTCGAACAAGCATGTCGTCTTCGCCGGGGTGAAGGGACTTCCGGCCGGCACGGATCTTCGCCTCGGGCCGGAGAGCGAGTTCGTCCCGGCTGGTGTGCCGTGAAACGTGCCGTGGCCGGTTGCACTGCTCGGCATTGCCTATGACGAATATATCGATGAGACGGATCTGTCATATCCGAGCGACAACTTCGACCACTACGAGCTGTGGATTACGCGCCAGGGCGGGCCAACCTACGCGGTGCCGATCACGCCTTCGCTGGCTCCGCCCACGTTCGGACCCGACCCGCTCAAGGGGACGTCGCGCGTTGGCGATCCCGGTGTGCGCTGCGAGCCGATTCCGGCGGCTGCGGGCTGTGCACCGCCGCCGGCAGCCCCGGTGAAGATGTTCGGCAGCCTGACCCTGCTCGACCTGCGGGTCTTTGACGCCTGCTGCGCGGCGCGGCTGGATCCGCCGTTTGTACCGCCTGCCGGTTTCGCGCTCGAGCGCGGGCATTGCTGCGGCTTCACCTTCCAGGTTTATGCGCGCGACAAGACGCGCAGCAGCTCGCCGGTGCCCTGTCATGAGGCGTGGTCCCTGCCGTGGGCGGTGTGCGTGTGCAACGACCTGCCAGGGCCGTGCGTCGATTGAGGAGGTAAGGTGACCACGGAGTGGGGGTTCTGGCCGCATCTGGTTCTGGCCGTCCTCGCGACCTGGCGGATCACGCATCTGCTGGTGAATGAGGATGGCCCCTTCGATGCGGTCGTGCGCCTGAGGGCCTGGCTCGGCGATGGCGGGCTGGGGCGAGCGATGGATTGTTTCCACTGCATGAGCCTTTGGGTGGCGGCGCCGCTCGCGGTTTTCGTGGCGCGGGGGAGCACGCTTGACACGCTGGTGGCGTGGATGGGGCTGTCAGGAGCCGCCTGCCTGATCGAACGGGTGACTTGGGCGCAGCCGTTCCTGTTGCAGGGGGGCGCGTTTCCGGAAGGAGAACATGATGGGATGCTGCGGCCAGGGACGGGAAGCGCTGAGGGGGCAGACAGCGAGGGTGAGCCAAGTCGCCGCGGCGGGGCGGCAGGTTTCGTCGGCGCGGGCCGCATCGAGCGCCGCGACGACTGAGCGCACGCTGATGGCGGTGCGCTACCTCGAGCGTGCCGAGGTGGTCGTGCGCGGCCAGTACAGCGGCCGGACGTATCGATTCTCGGCGGCGTCGCCGGTGCTGCTCGTGGAGGTGCGCGACGCCGACGCGCTCCTGCGCTCACGTTTGTTCATGCGAGCCGTCTGACGCAAATCAGCCGCTCCTGGCCGGGCGGCACGGAATGGGTGAGGCGGTGGCAATCGGTCACCGCATCTGTGCGGGCAGCGGTCATGCGTGCTCGGCGCGCCCGCGCTGCCCTGCGGCGCTGCGATATGGTGCCAAACCCACCGGGCGGGTAGAATTCGCGCCCTTTACCGCCCGGAACGCCGTCCCCGTGATCCGCATCGAAAACCTGCGCAAGACCTACCGCGCCGCCGACGGGCGCGAGGTGGAGGCGCTCGCCGACATCGAGCTCGA
>JBEOKH010000400.1:0-4951 GCA_040275625.1 Thauera sp.
CCGCTCCTACAGGAAGATCGCGCCCGCTTCTGTAGGAGCGCCGGAAGGCGCGAACCGCCGTTCCGCGACGCGCCGCATCGATTTCCAACCGCTGCCGTTCGCGGCTGCCGCCGCTCCTACAGGAAGATCGCGCCCGCTTCTGTAGGAGCGCCGGAAGGCGCGAACACACCACCCTGCGACGCGCCGCATCGATTTCAAACCGCCGCCGCTCGGGCCCTTGCTGCCGTGCCGATGTCGCGACCGCTCAATCCACCGTCCGCTGCAACACCCCGATCGGCGGCGCCCAGTCGGTGCCGGGCTGCTTCTTGCGTGTGACGAGCGTGAGCTGCGCCGGCGCGAAGACGTTGGCGTTGTGGGTGACCGGGGTGGTGATCAGGTACTGCGCGCGGGTGGCGCGCAGGAAGGTGCCGACGCGGTCGATGTTGGCGACGTCCAGGTGTGCGAAGGGCTCGTCGATGAACACGAAGCCGCCCGGGCGCGATTCGTCCATCAACAGGCCGATCAAGAGGATCAGCGACTTCATGACCTGCTGGCCGCCGGAGGCTTCGCCGTCGTTCAGCCCCACCGCGCCCTTGCGGTCGAAGTCGAAGCGCACCTCGAGCCCGGCCTGGGCGAGCGAGAGGTCCTCGTTTTCCAGGTGCGGGGTGGGGCAATCGACGCTGACGTTGGCGAGCTCGCCGAGCGCCTTGAGGTTCTTCGCGTACTGGCGCACGGTGGCGCGCAGCTTGGCGATGTAGGCGGCGCGCGCGTTGTCGCTGTGCAGGCGCGCGGTGATGCAATAGCCCTGGCGGTTGAGGTAGTCACGCTCGCGCAACGCCACGTCGGCGGCGAGACGGTCGCGCACCACGAGCACCGCGGCGTCGGTGATCCAGTCGCCCTCGAACAGGTGGCGGCGCAGGCGCTCGAGCTGCAGGCGGGCGCCACGCGCATCGCCATACTTGTCGGCGAGCAGCGCGAGTTCGTTGGCGTCCAGCCAGTGTGCGGGCATGCCGCGCCGGCGGCGGCGCAGCTTCATGATGCGTTCGGCCTGGGCGTGGCGGCGCGGGCCGTGCTCGCGGGCGATGTCGGCCAGGCGCAGGTCGACGGCCTTGAGTTCGCGGTTGCGGCGCTCGAGTTCGATCTGGATGCCGTTCAGCTTCTCGGAGAGGCGGTCGAGCTCGCCGCGCGTCTCCGTGCGTTCTCCGATCGCGTCGGTGAGCGCCCTGCGTGCGGTGGGCAGTTCGGCCTCGGCGCTGGCGTAGGCCTCGGCGCGAGCGGCGAGCAGTTGCGCCGACTGCAGGCCGAGCAGGCGCTGGCGGATCGTGGTGAGCCTTGCGGTCGCCGCATCCAGCTTCGGGCGCAGGGCCTGGAGCTGTTTGTCGAGGCCGACGATCTCGTCCTGCAGCGCGGCGATGCGCGACTGGCGGGCGAGTTCGCCGAAATGGAATTCCTGCGGCCGGCCGAGGTGGCGGGCACCGCGGCGCTCGCGGTGGTAGCCGTCGCGGGTGATCCATTCCTGCTCGCGCGGCAGCTCGCGCGCCAGCTCGCGCGCGGCCTCGGCGTCCTCGACGCGGCGGATGCGGTTGAGCAGATCGGAAAGCCAGCGCGGCACCGGGGCGCTGAACTCCACCACCTCGGCCAGACTCATGCTGCGCGGCGGCGGCGCGGCCTCGCGCTCGGGCACGATGAAGTGGCGGAAGCGCTCGCGCTCGCCGAGCGCCCACGCGGCGTGGCGGTCGGACTCGCGCTCGAGCAGGATCAGGTGGCGGTAGGGGCGCAGGATGGCCTCGAGCGCGGCCTGCCAGGCGGGGTCGGTCACTTCCACCACCTCGGCGAGGCTGTGGTGCGCGATGCCCTCGGCACTCAGTTTGACGCGAAAGCGCGCCACCTCGCCGTCGCCCGGCGGTCCGGCGCGGTTGCGCTCGGCGCGCAGGGTGTCGGTCCTGTCTTCGAAGGCGGCGACGAGTTCGCGTTCCTTGCGGCGCAGTGCGGCGAGCGCGGTGTCGGCGTCCTCGTGCTCCGTCTCCAGTGCGACCGCGTCCGCGCCATGCTCGGTGGCGAGCTGTGCGCGCAGCAGATCGCGTTCCTGCAGAAGCTTTTCCAGGTCGCGCACGCGGTCGTGGGCGGCGAGGTAGCGCTGCTCGGAAGCGGCGTCGGATTCCTTCAAACGCTTGCGCTCGGCCTGCGCGGCCTCCTGCTCGGCGCGCACCGCATCCAGGCGCTGGCGCGATTCGCGCTGCTCGACGAGCTTCTCGTTGCGCTCGCGTCCGACGCGCTGCAGGGCCTCGCGCTCGCTGGCGATCTCGCGTTCGAGCTCGGCGATCTCCAGGCGCGGCACGATCCCGGCCTCCAGCTCCTGCACCTCGTCGGCGAGCTGCTTCCATTCCAGATAGCGGTTGGCCTCGGCTTTTTTCTCCTCGGCCTGGGTCTTCAGGCGCTCAAGGTCGATGCCGAGTTCGCCCAGCTCGCGCTCGGCGGATTTCTGCTCCTCACGTGCGGCCTGGTAGTTGTCCAGCACCTCCTTGTCGCCGAAGACGTCGAACACGAGTTCGAGCAGCGCCTTGGGCGAGTATTCGCACAGCTTGTCGGTGTCGCCCTGTTCCAGCGCCAGCACCTTGGTGATCGCCGGCGTCAGGCCGCCCCAGGCGAGGCGGTGCTGGTAGTCGCGCAGGCCGATCCAGTCGTTGGTGGCCTCCAGCGCCTCGATCGACAGGTTGCCGTCGACGATGGCGTAGTCGCGGATCCAGTCGCCGCCGGCCTTGCGGATGCGGCAGGCGAGGGTGACCTCGTCGGCGAGGCAGGGAAAGAACGGCCGCTTGCCGCTGTGCCCGGGCTGGTTGGCGACCACCGCGCGGATCCAAGCGAAGCTGCGCTCGGCGCGGCGCACGTAGCGGCGGAAGTCGCGCTTGCCCGAGCAGCGCAGCGCGAACAGCGTGCGCAGGGCGTCGAGCAGCGTGGTCTTGCCCGAGCCGTTGGGGCCGACGATGGTGATGATCTGCGCGTCCAGCGGCAGCGAGAAGCGGCGCCAGAAATCCCAGTGGACGAGCTCGAGGGTCTTGATGTGGAACATGGGTAGCCGGAAGCGGTAGGGTTTCAGCGCCGCTGCAGCAGCAGCCCGCACTCGAGGTGGTGGGTGTAGGGGAACTGGTCGAAGGCCGCCGCGGCGGCGATGCGGTGCGTGGCGGCGAGCGCGGCGACGTTGGCGCGCAGGGTCTCCGGGTTGCAGGAGATGTAGAGGATGTTGTCGAAGCCCTTTGCGAGCGCGATCGTGCCCTCGTCGAGGCCGGCGCGCGGCGGGTCGACGAACAGCGTCGAGAAGCGGTAGCCCGCGAGGTCCACGCCCTGCATGCGGCGGTACTCGCGCCCGCCGGCGAGCGCGTCGCTGATCTCCTGGCTCGCCATGCGCACCAGGGTCACGTTGGCCACCTTGTTGTCGGTGAGGTTGGTGTGCGCGGCATTCACCGAGGTCTTGCTCATCTCGGTGGCGAGCACGCGCCCGAACAGCGGCGCGAGCGCCACGGTGAAGTTGCCGTTGCCGCAATAGAGCTCGAGCAGGTCCCCCGGGGCTCCTGCGTGCCCTCCCAGGCCCTGCGCCTGCGCGCGCGCCCAGCCCAGCATGTGCTGGTTCACGTGGCCGTTGGGCTGGGTGAAGCTGCCTTCGAACTGCTGGTAGCGCAGGGCGAGGCCGTCGACCGTCAGCACTTCCTGCACCCAGTCGCGTCCGAGCACGATCTTCTGTTTGCGGCTGCGGCCGATGAGCTGGATGTTCAGGTCGGCCGCGAGCGCGCGCGCGGCGACCTCCCAGGCCTCGTCGAGCGCGCGGTGGTAGATGAGGCTGACCAGGCACTCGCCGCTCAGCGTGGCGAGGAAGTCGACCTGGAAAATCTTGCTGCGCAGGGCTTCGCTGGCCTGGAGGGCGTCGCGCAGGCGCGGCATCAGGCTCGCGATCGGTTCTGCGGCGGGGGGAAAGCTGTCGACCAGGATCGGCTGCTTCGGGTCGGCGCTGTCGAACATCGCGTAGTCGACGCGGCCGTCGTGGTGCCACAGGCGAAACTCGGCGCGCAGGCGGTAGTGCAGCGGCGCGGAGCGGAAGACCTGCGGCGCGGGGAGGTCGAACTCGGCGAAGTCGGCGCGGTAGCGGTCGAGCTTGGCGGCGAGCTGGTCCGCGTAGTGCGCGGGGTCGATGACGGGCAGGGGCATGTCGATCAGTTCTCTTCCGCCGTCTCGTCGTCGGGCAGCGCCTCGGCGAGGAGGTCGGCGTGAGCAAAAGCGTTGGCTTCGGGCAGCGCCTGGCCGGCCGCGGCGAGCACCTCGCCGAGCGTGCCGTGGATGATGCGGTCGGCCAGCACGCGGTAGTCGAGCGCGAGGTCGAGCAGCGGGCCCTCGGCGATCAGGCCGTTGCGGCGCTCGATGAAGCCGAGGCGGGCGAGCTTGCCGAGCATGAAGTTGCGCACCTTGGTGCGTCCGCCCAGGCGTGGGCCGAAGTCGGCGATCAGCGAGGCCTCGGTGAGCGCGCCCGATACCGCTTCGCCATGCGCCACCGGCTTGTCGCCGCCGAAGAGGTCGGTCTGGCCGTCGTCGACGAGTTCGCGGCGGGTGACCTGGCGCTCGCGCTTGGGCAGCACGATCAGCGCCCAGATGATCACCAGCAGCGCGATCTCGTCGCGGCCGAGGCCGAGGTTGCTGGCGGCGTACTCGCGCCCGGCGCCGAACACCGGCTCGGCGAGCTCGGGTTGCAGCGCGACGCCGACATGGGCGGCGTAGGGGTTGTCGAGCAGGCGCAGGCCGACGTCGGCGAGCCGCCGGTCGAGCTCGTGGCGGAAGGTCTCGTCCACCAGCGCGCGCCGCACCAGGCGGTCGTTGCGCGCGAGCCAGCGCTGGGCGAGCAGGCGCGCGGTGAGGGTCTTGAGTTCGTGTTCCATGGAAATCCTGGGGGCTCGGGCCGGGGGCGGGGCTCTAGCCGCGGTGGTGG
>JBEOKH010000401.1:0-2798 GCA_040275625.1 Thauera sp.
CGTGCTGGTGGTCGACGACAGCGCGATGAACCGCGACCTGGTCGAGCGGGCGCTGGCGCTGGAGGGCGCCACGGCGACGCTCGCCGCGGACGGGCAGCAGGCACTGGAGCGCCTGAAAGGCGGGGCGCAGGCCTTCGATGCGGTGCTGATGGACGTGCAGATGCCGGTGCTCGACGGCCTCAGCGCTACCCGCTGCATCCGCGCCGAGCCGGGCCTCGCTGCGCTGCCGGTGATCGTCTTCACCGCGGGCGTGCGCGCCGAGCAGCAGGCGGCGGCGCGTGCAGCCGGTGCCGACGACGTGCTGCCCAAGCCCATGGACCTGGAGCAGATGACGCAGGTGCTGATGCGCTGGATCGGTCCGCGGCAGCGGGCTGACGAGCCCGCGGTCGTGCCACCCGTCAACGATTTTCCCGTGCTCCCCGGCATCGATCGCGAGCGCGCGATGCAGCGTCTGGGCAAGGACCGCGGCATGTTCCTTGGTCTGCTCGGGCTGTTCATCGAGGACAACGCCGAGGTGGTGGCGCAGACGCGCGCCGACCTCGCCCGCGGCGACGCCGAGGGCGCTGTGCGCCGCATGCACACCCTGCGCAGCAACGCGGGCTTCATCTGCGCGCTCGAGGTCATGGAGGACGCCGGAGCGCTCGAGCAAGCGATCGAGCACGGCCAGCAGGGCGTCGGCGCCGGCCTCGACGTACTCGAGGCGCGCATCGCCGCGATCGTCGAGGCGGCGCGCGCGTTGTCCTGACACCGCGCCGGCTCGCATTCAGCGCCACGTGGACAGGGCACAGGCCCCTGCCTATGCTGAATTCGAACACGATGCGTGCGAGACGCGGCGGCCGCTGCCGGCTGCCGCGGCGGAGGCGTGTGTCCCGCCGCAGCAGAACCGCACCAGGAGACTGCAATGTCCGACGCGCGCATCACCCCTGCCGAGCTCAACCGCAAGCTTGCCGACCTCTCCATCCCCGAGAGCGAGTTGGCGATGTACTTCGTCACCGACGATGAGCACTCCGGGCTCTTCCACCCCAAGCTGGCGCTGAACCCTGCGACCGTCGAGCTGCCCGCCGACCCTGCCGAGGCGCGCGCGCGCAGCGAGGCGGCGATGAACTTCGCCAACGGCATCGCCCGCATGCGCCGCCGCATCCGCTTCGACCGCATGCTCGCCGACGGCTACAAGGGGCCGGTGCTGGTCTCCGAGGGCGACTCCTGGTTCCAGTACCCGATCAAGCTCGAGGACACGATCGACCACCTGTACGCCAGGGGCTTCGCGGTGCGCAGCCTGGATGCGGCCGGCGACACGCTCGAGAACATGCTCAAGGACCGCGAGTATGTCGACGCGATCGGCGAGTCCAAAGCCTCGATCTTCCTGTTCTCGGCCGGCGGCAACGACGCGCTCGGCGGCGGCAACCTGCGCGCCCACCTGCGCGATTTCGACCCCGCGCTGTCGCCGGCGGCACACGTGCTGCCGAGCTTCGAGCAGTTGCTCGACCACGCGCTGGCGATGTACGAGCGCGTGCTGCGCGATGTCGAGGCCCTGCCCGGTGTGGTGACGATCTGCCACGGCTACGACTACGTGATCCCCAACGCCGGCAAGTGGCTGGGCAAGCCGATGATCTCGCGCGGCATCAAGGACGGCGCGGTGCAGCGCGCCATCGCCGCGCACATGATCGACCGCTTCAACGAACGCCTGGGGCAGCTCGTCGCCCGCTTCGGTGCGCGCGCGATCCATGTCGATGCGCGCGGCGCGGTGGGCAACACGCTCGAGGTGTGGCACGACGAGCTGCATCCGAAGAACCCCGGCTACGCGCGCGTGGCCGAGCGTTTCGAGCAGGCGATCCAGGCGGTCGCCGGCCGCACGCCGGCACCGCGCACGCGCGCCACGGGCAAGAAGGCGGCTGCAAAGGCAGCCGCGAAGCCCGCTGCGCCCGCGCGTCGCGGCTGGTCGGTGCATGTCGGCCTGAACAAGATCGACCCCGCGCACTACGGTGGTGACGCCGAACTCTTCGGCTGCCATTTCGATGCCGAGGACATGGAGCGCATCGCCGCCGAGCGTGGCTTCGAGAAGCGCACCGTGCTGCTCGACGAAGCGGCCACGCGCGATGCGGTCAAGCAGGCGATCGCCGATGCCGCGGCCAAGCTCAAGGCGGGTGACGTGTTCATGCTCACCTACGCTGGCCACGGCAGCCAGGTGCCGGACTTCAATTCCGATGAGGACGACGGCGCCGACGAGACGCTGTGCCTTTACGACGGCATGCTGATCGACGACGAGATTTATGAGCTGTGGTCGAAGTTCGGCGACGACGTGCGCGTCGTCATGATCTCGGACAGTTGCCACAGCGGTACCGTGTCACGCGCCGCGCGCACCGTCCAGCCGGTGGCGGCCGCTGGCCAGCCGGCCGTGCGCACCCGCCTGCTGCCGCTGTCACTGGCCATGAAAACCTTCCGCAACCATCGCGACTTCTACACCGCGCTCGGCCGCCAGCACCGCGGCCCGGACGAGCGTGTGCTCACCCGCGAGCTCGACATGCCGCTGCGCTGCCCGGTGCTGCTGGTCGCCGGCTGCCAGGACAACCAGGAGTCGCAGGACGGCGTTGGCAACGGCCGCTTCACCCAGGAGCTGCTGCGGGTATGGGACGAAGGGCGCTTCGACGGCGACTGGACGACGCTCGCCAGCCGCATCGTCGCCAACATGCCACCCAACCAGACCCCGCGCCTGACCCTGATCGGGCGCAGCCCGGAGGCGCTGGCGGCGAGCATGCCGTTCTCCGTCTGAAGCGCCGAATGGCGTTTCCCCGCGGCGG
>JBEOKH010000402.1:0-4100 GCA_040275625.1 Thauera sp.
GTGCGCGATGACCTCAAGCGCATTCAGCTTGCGCAATTGTCCAGCCCCAACGGCACCGTCTGGCAGGTCACCGAACCCACGCTGGCAGCAGACAACCGATTGAAAGCATTGAAGATCAAGGCGCCGCCGGCCATCCTCAAGCTCGACTGAGCACGACTCACACATGGATATACGGCTGCTTCCGGCCCCTCGCCGGACGCCTTGCGCTGCGCGCCTTGCGGCGGGACGTGTTACTTGGCGGTGTAAAAGTCAGGACGGAGGATCGCACGTCGCCGAGCCGCCGCGACCCACTGCAGGCAATATGCCCTTGCGCGACCGCGCGCGAGCCGCTTCAATGCGTCGACCGACATGTGCGGGCTGCAGATGTCTTCCGTTCCCGGGTAGAAAGATGAGTGACCACACCACCGAAGCCGTGCACGACGCCGACCACGAACACGGCTCCGGCGAAGAACGCAAGGGCTTCACCTTCGACGACATGCGCCTTGCCGTTGGCGATCGGCTGCAGATCGAGTGTTCGGCCTCCACCGGCGTGCGCCGCGCCTTCGTGCGCGTGGTCGGCTATGTCGACGGCGTCAGCGTGCTGGTGACCACGCCAGTCGCAGGCGGGCGCCGGGTCGACCTGGTGGAAAGCGATCAGGTGATCGTGCGCGTGTTCTCGCGCCAGAGCGCCTTCGCATTCCGCGCCTCGGTGCTGCGCGCATGCAGGCTGCCCTTCGACTACGTGCACCTGAGCTTCCCGACCGTGATCCAGGGCAGCATGATCCGCAAGGCCACCCGGGTGCGTTCACGCATCCCGGTGCAACTGGGCGCACCGGGCGCAGATGCCGCCGAGCCGGGCACCCTCCTCAACCTGAGCGCGACCGGTGCGCTCATCCACGCCCGCGCGGCGCTCGGCGAAGCGGGCAGCGTCGTCCGCCTGCGCTTCGTCGTCGACCTGCACGAGGTCGAATCCGAACTCGACATTGCTGCCGAAGTCCGCAACGTGCAGCAGGAGCCGGACGCGGACGGAGAGGGCATCGAATACCACTACGGCGTCGACTTCCACGAGCTCGACCCCAACGACCGCATGAAGATCAAGAGCCTGGTCTACCAGACCATCATCGAGCAGCCGCGGCAGGTCATCTAGCCGTCGCCACGCTCACAGCAGCTTTCCCGGATTGAGGATGCCCTTCGGGTCGAGCGCGTGCTTGAGCGTGCGCATCAGCGCGATCTCGGCCGCGCTGCGCGAATGGGCCAGCCAGTCGCGCTTGAGCAGGCCGATGCCGTGCTCCGCCGACACCGAGCCGCCATCGTCGCGCACGACGTCGTACACCGCCGCCTCGATCGCGTGCAGGCTGGGTTCGTCCTGCGGCACCTCGCACACCACCACGTGCAGGTTGCCGTCACCGACGTGGCCGAAGAACAGCGCCTGCAGTTGTGGCCAGTCGCGCTCGAGGTTCGCACGCACGCGCGCCGCGCATTCACCGATCCTCGCCACCGGCACCGAAACGTCGAAGTTCAAGGTCGGCGCGTGTTCGCGCAGCACCTCCGCGACGCCGTCGCGGATCGCCCACAGCGCCTCGGCGTCGGCCACCGACTGCGCCACCACCGCATCCAGGATCCAGCCCGCCTCGACCGCCTCCTGCAGCATCGCCTCGAAGCGCTGCGCGTCGGTCTCGGGCTGGCCGCAGTGCATGTCGGTCAGCACATACACCGGATAGTCGGTGGCAAAGGGCCGGCGCAGCCGGTTGGCGGCGATCGCGCCGTCGAGATAGTCACGCCACATGATCTCGAACGCGCTGACCTGGCCCGACAGGCTCTGCTGCGCGTGGCGCAGGAAGCGCAGCGCGGCGTCGAAGTCGACGAGCGCGACCAGCGCAGTGCTGGTGCCGCGCGGCAGCGGCTGCAACCTGAGCACCACACGGGTGACGACGCCGAGGATGCCCTCGCTGCCGATGAACAGATGCTTGAGGTCGATGCCGGCGTTGTTCTTGACCATGCGGTTCATCATCGACAGCACGCTGCCGTCGGCCAGCACGACCTCCAGGCCGAGCACCGATTCGCGCGTGTTGCCGTAGCGGATCACGCGGTTGCCACCGGCGTTGGTCGACACGTTGCCGCCAATCTGGCACGAGCCGCGCGCGCCAAGGTCGACCGCAAGCAGGGCGCCGGCGTCGCGGCAGGTCTCCTGCACGGTCTGCAGGATCGCCCCGGCCTGCACGGTGACGGTGCCCGAGCCGAGGTCGATGTCCTCGATCGCGTTCATGCGCTCGAGCGACAGCGCGACCTCACCCTCGCCCGGCACCGCGCCGCCGACCAGGCCCGACAGCCCGCCCTGCGGCACCACCGCCTGGCCGTGGGCATGACAGATCGCCAGCATGCGCGACAGCTCCCCGGTGTTGCGCGGACGCAGGATGGCGAGCGGTGTGCCGCCGGTCGCGGTGCTCCAGTCCTTGAGGTGACGCGGGCTGGCGTCGCCGGCGAGAATCTCGTCGGCGCCGAAGGCGGCATGCAGTTCGGCCAGCACGGCGGCCTGGCGGGCGTTGTCGGACATCTGATGATCCTTCGGGCGCAGGGCCCGCGGCAAGATTTGCGAATGACGGCATGCGATCGCGGACGCGGGCGCTCCTGCGCTCCCCCGCCGCGGTGCTCAGACGAACACCGGTTCGGGCTCCAGGCACACGCCGAAGCGTGCCTCGACGTCGGCCATGATCGCCTGCGCGAGGCCGTACACGTCGGCACCGGTCGCGCCGCCGCGGTTGACCAGCACCAGCGCCTGGTGCTCGTAGCAGCCGACCGCCCCGCGGTCGCGCCCCTTCCAGCCGGCCTGCTCGATCAGCCAGCCGGCAGCGAGCTTCTCGCGCCCATCGGGCTGGGGGTAGTGCGGCATCGCCGGATGCGCGGCGAGCAGGCGCGCGCAGGCTTCAGCCGCCACCACCGGGTTCTTGAAGAAGCTGCCGGCATTGCCGATCACCGCCGGATCGGGCAGCTTGCGGCGGCGGATCGCGATCACCGCATCCGAAATGTCGAGCGCGCGGGGCGCCTCGACGCCGCGCGCAGCGAGCTCGCGCGCGACATCCGCGTAGCGCGTCACCGCCTGCCACGGGCGCGGCAGACGGAAACGCACCGCGCTCACCAGCCACTGGCCCGGATTGCGCTTGAACACGCTGTCGCGGTAGCCGAAGGCGCACGCCGCGGCATCGAAGCGGCGCAGCTCGCCCGTGTCGAGCTCGACCGCGTCCAGCGAATCGAAGCGTTCGGCCAGTTCGACCCCGTAGGCGCCGATGTTCTGCACCGGCGCGGCGCCCACGGTGCCGGGGATCAGCGCCAGGTTCTCCAGCCCGGGCCAGCCCTGCGCCAGCGTCCAGGCGACGAAATCGTGCCAGTTCTCGCCCGCGCCGGCCTCGACGATCCAGGCGTCCGGCGTCTCGGCGACGAGCCGGCGGCCCTTGACCTCGACCTTGACGACGATGGCGGCGACGTCCTTCGTCAGCACCACGTTGCTGCCGCCGCCGAGGATGAACTTGGGCGCGCGGCCGAACTCCGGGTGGTCGACGACGCGCCGCACGTCGCTGTCGCTCGCCACGCGCACGAGCGTCTGCGCCAGCGCCGGCAGGCCGAACGTGTTGTGTTCACGCAGCGGCGCACGGGGTTCGAATTGCAGGGCCGCGGGGGCATGAGGCATGGCAGAATTTTCCCATGCCCAGCTTCGATACCGTCCTCGAGCCGAACCTCGTCGAATTGCGCAACGCGGTCGAGCAGACGAACAAGGAAATCGGCACCCGTTTCGACTTCAAGGGGTCGAGCGCGAAGGTCGAGATCACCGAGAAGAGCGCCAAGGAGCGCGAGCTCTCGCTCTTCGGCGACAGCGACTTCCAGCTCGAGCAGGTGCGCGACGTGCTGCTCGGCAAGCTCGCCAAGCGCGGTGTCGACATCCGCTTCCTCGACCTGTCGGCCAAGCCCGTGAAGCTGGGCGGCGACAAGCTCAAGCAACCGGTGGCCGTGAAGGCCGGCATCGACGCCGAGCACGGCAAGAAGATCCAGTCCACGCTGAAGGCCAGCAAGCTGAAGGTGCAGGCCGCGATCCAGGGCGACGCGGTGCGCGTCTCCGGCGCCAAGCG
>JBEOKH010000403.1:0-11901 GCA_040275625.1 Thauera sp.
GGGCTGTTCCGTACAGGCATGGCATTAGCTCGAAAGTAATGCCGTATGACAGCCTCGGGTGGCTCCCTGTATACGGACCGAGGCAGCCTCGCGCTGACCTCCCGGTTGTCGTCACCATACTGCGTAAGACAGTATCGAGCGGATCAGGCTGCCAACCCCTTGCAGTTCCGAGTTGCTCGGTCGCTGCATGAAACCCGCTCTCAGACCATAGCTGGCCGTGACGTAGTGCTTTACGATTGCATAACACTAACACAACGTCAAGGTTCTGGTGGACGCCTCCATGCTCAGTGGCGGTGTCGTCTGCCTGATGCAGGCTGTTGACGCGCACTGAAAACTACCTAGATTTCGCGGGGTCTGCGCGCTGAAAAGTACCCAGGTGATTAACCTCCGCCGCTTCCGTCGAGGAGCGGGGAACCGAGGAGATGATCACCATGAATCTGCAGGGGAAGGTCAGAAGGCTGTGCTACCGGGAGGGGCTCACGCTCTCGGAGATCGAGCATCGCACGGGGCTGACGCAGATGCGTGCGCAGCCGGCCGTCGCACTCCTTCTTGCGCTCCTTAGTCGTGGTGCCGCGCCACGGGGGCAGAGGCTCCCCCTTTCTGGATGGCCGTCCTAGGCGCGGCATTGCTCGGTCAGGCGGCGCGCTCTTGCTTTGGCTCGAAGCGGATTACCAGCCTCTGCCCGCAGGCGTCCGCGTACTTGCGCAAGGTCGCCAGGGACGGGGCGTGCTTCCGGCTGCCGATGCTGCCCTCAATGCGTGCCACGACAGGCTGCGACACCCCCATGCGCTCGGCAAGCTCGGATTGAGTCAGGCCGGCGCGGGTGCGGGCGCGCAGCAGCTCGGCAAGGGCTGCAAACTCATCGGCCATGCCCTCGTAGGCTTCACGGAATGCCGGGTCGCGCTTGCCCGCTTCCTCTGCGAAGGTGCGTGGATCGAAGGCAACTGGGTTGTATTTCTCGCTCATGGGCGGACCTCCTTCATACGGCGGCGTGCGGTGTCCAATGCACGCTGCGGGGTTTGCTCGGTCTTCTTGATGAAGCCATGCAGGATGACGATGCGCTTGCCGACGACAGTGCAGAACAAGGCGCGTCCGATGCCCTCCTGCCCCTTGGCGCGAATCTCGAACAGCCCATCACCCATTGCGCGGGTGTAGGGCATGCCAAGGTTCGGGCCGTGTTCGGTGATGCGTTCCGCAATCCGGGTGAAGCTCGCGAGAATGCCGCCGGGCCACTCCATCACCTCAGCTTCAACGGCTTCGTTGAAGAACTCGATACGGTAGCTCATGGAGTAAATATAGCTTGCATGTTATAAGCAATCAATGGGGACAGCCAGTCATGCCACCGCGCGCTGCCCCAGCCGGACCACGCTCGAGGGCGTGCGCTCGGCTTGGCGGATGGCCTCTAGCCTTGCCTCCCAGTCCACCAGCGCGGCGCGCTTCTCGTCGGTGTAGGCGTGCCGGTCGTAGTGCGCGGCCTGCACTCCACTGATGCCGTGGGATAGCAGTTGCGCGCGGGTGTCCTTGCTGATGCCCAGGGCGGCGAGCATGGTTTCCACGGTGCGGCGAATGTCGCGCACATTGAAGGGCTCGCCACCGATGCCGGCGCACACTTCGGCGGCGCGGTTGCTCACGGTCTCGGGGTTCATCGCCACGCGGCCATGCGTCGAGAAAAGCCACAGGCCGGCCAGCTCGGGCGCGCAGCCTTCCTGCTTGGCGCGCTCGGTCTCTCGGGCCTTGGCGCGCTCCACAAGGGCGGCCACCATCGCGGCGGCGTGCGGTGCCAGCGGTAACAGGTGTTCGCGCGGTTGCGTGCGCTTGCCCTTGCCATCCCACAGGCGAAGCGTTGCGGTGTCCTGATCGAAGTCTCCCACCTTGGCGCGCAGCAGTTGGGCCATGCGCTGGCCTCCGGCGTACAGCGCCAAGAGCAAAGCCGTGTCGGCCAGTTCGGAGCTGGTTTCCTGCCCAATGCGCAGCACATGCCCGATGTAGGCGCGCAGTTCGGCAGCACTCAGGGTCCGGTCGCCCCGTCGCACGGCAATTGCCGGAATGGCGTCGACCGGGTTGTGCTCGATGCTGAATGCAATCAAGTCAGCAGGGAGGGCGGAATCGAAGGGTGCGCGCTTGGCGGCATTGAATGCGGCGCTCAGGTAGCTGCGCAGGACTCCGGCGGCGCGCTCCTTGCCGGACTCACGCACCTTTCGCACCAAGGCGGCAATCTGGAGCGATGTGACATCCTTTGCTGCCAGACTCGCGACCTCGTCGCTGATGTGGCACTTGAACAGGCTACGAGCCGACTTGGCGCTAGTGCGCTTGCCTTCACGCTCCAGGTTGCTCAGGTACAGGTCACAAAGAGCACGCAAGGTGTAGCGCTGCCGATCATGAGCGTCCTTGATCGCCTGCTGGCTCGCCGCCTCCACCGCCACCCTGGCTGCTTCGTCAGCAACCCGCTCACGTTCGATGTGCGCTCTGACGTCGCGAACACCGGACTGATAAAGCCGGGATAACTCCCCTGCTCGCGACCTGGCCTCAGCCAAGGTCATGCCACCCCTTCCGCTTTCGTCATACGTGCCTATCGGCATTGAGTCTCGCTTTCCACCGGGAAGCGTGTAGCGGAAATATGCAACCAGGGCGCCCGAACTTGTACGTCGAAAGAGAAGCGCGCCAAACCCTCGCCCCGAACCTACCGGGCCATCTGAGAGCCACTGCCCCTCTTTTACCGACTGTAACTCTTTGACTTTTAGGGCCATCCTGCGTACTCCTTGGTTGCCGTTTGGTTGCCGTTCGGCGCTGGCTTCACGCGAACACCGATGGACAACCATGGACGTATTATACGTTGAACTACCTGTATTTACGTCTATTTTTTAAAGCCAACCAGAACGGCGCAGACTCCTCTGGACAGCAAAATTTATAAACAAAGTGACTCTTAATCAATTGGTCGTAGGTTCGAATCCTACTGCCCCCACCAACGAATTCAAGCGCTTAGGCCAGTTCTCGCGAACTGGCCTTTTTGTTTTCCGGCATCGTGTAGCCACCATGTAGCCAAATCCGGGCGAGGTAGCCACCGTGCAGCCACGCACGCGGCCGGCCTCGCTGGTGCAGGCTGTATCCTCGGGCACTCGGTAGGGGCGGTCGTCCTGGTCGCGGTCGGGCCTGCCGTCCTGGTTGCAGCGTAACCGGATGAGGGCCCGAACCGTCGAGCACATCGGCTCGGCGACACAGTTCATTTGCGCTCAACCGTGCGCCCCATCGGAAAGGGTCCCCCCAGGTCGGCGATGGTGTCCGGATTTTCCCCCGCTAAAGGTAGGGGCGGCAAACTCGGTCAGGCGGCCTTCGAGGCGCAAGGCCATTTCGGGCGAGATTGCAGCGCGGCCGTAGAGCACCCGAGACAGCACAGCGCGGGTCACGCCAAGTTGCGCGGCGGCGTCGGTCACGCTCAGGCCCAGGGCAGGAAGAACATCCTCCCGGAGCATTTCGCCAGATTGAGGCGGCCTGAATGCTTTGCTCATGACTTTGCTTTCACGCGCTGTCAGGCGGTTATACGCGCCAAAGGCTGAATGTCGGGCGCTGGCTGCTGCTCGGCCTGCCACAGGTCGAACTGCGTTTGCATCCCCAGCCACACGTCAGGCGATGTGCCCAGCCATGCGGCCAGACGCAGCGCCATGCTGGCCGTGATGCCAGCTCGCCCATTCAAGACCTTGGACAGCATGACCCGTGAAATTTGCAGATCCTTGGCAGCCTGCGTCACGGTCATGTCCTCGGGCAGCCATTCCCGCAGCACTTCGCCAGGGTGAGGCGGGTTGTACATCCTGCTCATCGTGTGCTCCTAGTGATAGTCCTGATAATCGACCAAGACAGGGTGCTCGCCTTCAAAAGTGAAGGTCACGCGCCAGTTGCCATTGACCCAAACGGACCAATGACCCGCAAGCTCACGCTCAAACGGGTGCAGCCTCCAGCCGGGTGCATTCATGTCCTCTGGCCCTTTCGCGTTGTCGAGGGTGAACAGCATCACGCGCAGCTTTCCCGCCTGATGAGGCTGGATGCCGGCCTTGCTCCCAGTGCGAAAGAAGGTTTCGAGCGCCTTGTGACGAAAGGCCTTTATCATGGGCGGATTGTAGCTTGTAAATTAACGATTATCACAAAACGGCGAAAGCCTTCCCAGTGGCAGTGCACACCGATCAGGCCACCACTTGCGGCGCAGCGCCGTCACGCCGCGCGTAGCGCGCGAACATTGGTCGGCAGCCTCTCAGCCTTGACGATGGCTGACAGGCGGCTGTCCCAGGCCACCAGCGCGGCGCGCTTCTCGTCGGTGCAGGCGTGCTGGTCGTAGTGCGCGGCCTGCACTCCGCTGATGCCGTGGGATAGCGGTTGCGCGCGGGTGTCCTTGCTGATGCCCAGGCGGACGAGCATGGTTTCCACGGTGCGGCGAATGTCGCGCACATTGAACGCCTCGCCACTGATGCCGGCGCAGACCCCGGCGGCGCGGTTGCTCACCGTCCCGGGGTTCATCGCCACGCGGCCATGGGTCGAGAAAAGCCACAGGCCGGCCAGCTCAGGCGCGCCGCCTTCCTGCTTGGCGCGCTCGGTCTCACGCGCCTTGGCGCGCTCCACAAGGGCGGTCACCATCGCGGCGGCGTGCGGTGCCAGCGGTAACAGGTGTCACCGACCGGCACATTGAGGCCAGTCCGTGATCGGCATATAGGAGCCAGTCGGTAACACCAGGTCGTGTCATGAGCCACGCTCAGCGCTTCCGCTGTGTCGTTACGGCCCTGCCGGCGTGGGCGCTCACCGGGATCGCGAGCACCCTGCGGGGCTGAATCAGATCAGGCTGACCCGCATGAAGCCGCCGCAATCGGCGGCGGTGGAATTCGCGCCTGCCGGCGAGGTCCAAGTTCGCACGACAAGCCAACGCACGCGACGTCCGCCGCGCACGTGGCGCCGATGCGGCGCCGGAACGTGCGGTCGCGTAGCCCTGCTGCTGAAGGAGGTCCGCCATGTCCGACACACTGCCGGCGCTGGGCATCCAGCGCGTCAAGGTGATTGCCCTCGCCGTCACGTCGCTCGCGCGCGCGAATCGGTTCTACGAGGAAATACTGGGTCTCGCGCCCGCTTTCGAAGGTGCGGAGCAGGTCGGCTGGCAACTGGACGAGATCATCCTGATGCTCAAGCCGGAGTGGGCGACACCGACCGCGGCACCAAATCCGCGCATCACGCTTGCCACCGTGAATGCCATTGCCACGCAGGACGCCTTGCGCCTGCGCGGGGTCACGATCACCGACGAGGTGCAGGCGTTCGGTGATTTTCTGGTCGGCAGCTTCCTCGACAGTGAAGGCAACAAGCTGTGGTTCTGCTCTCCGGTGAACGGCTGATTGCAGGGCCGACCGCCACCGCGCGCATTGAGACCGGTGCGCGCGCATGACCAAGGCGCACGCGAGCGAGGTCGCCCGCGCGTGCCCGATCAGCGTTCGGAAGAACGATCAATCAGGGCCGTTGGTCGCGTCGCGCGCCCAAAGACCAGGAAAGGCCCGCCCCTGCGGGCCGGCCTTTCCTGTTCTCCGGGCCTTCCTTGCCGCCCGGTTGGCCGCCGGCGCCCGCAGGCGCTGTCGACAACCCGGATCAGGCTGCGCTCTTGAGCAGCGACACCGTGGCGCTGGTGGTCTTGCTCACCGCGTCGACGGTCGCCGCGGCAGCATGGTCGGCGTTGGCCTGCGCCGTCTCGGAGACCTGCTTCACCACCTTGGTCGCGCCTTCGTAGGCCGACGAGGCGTTGACGACGGCACGACGCAGCGCGCTCACTGCCAGGGCGGAGCTCGCCGGAGCGTTGCGGTTGAGCGTTTCCAGGGTGACGATGACGGCCTGCAGCCACTGCGACATGCCTGCCTCCATCAGTCGCAGCGTGTCGGCCTGGGCCCGGCCGGTGAGCTCGCCGGCGGTCTTGAACCAGGCGTAGCCCCTTTGCAGCGCCGGCGTGACGGTGCCGATCTGCAACTCGATCAGGGTGCGCGGCGCGCGCGCGGCGGCCATGGCCTGTCCAAGCGCGATCGCGTCGTCGAGCGCGGCGCGGGTGGTGTTGAGGTTGAGCGCGGTCAGGTGCTCGACGCTGCCGAGCAGGTTCTCGCTGGCGGCGGCGAGTTCGTTGACGCGCACTTCGGCGGCGCTACGGACGGTGGCGAGCATTTTTTCGGGCGAGACGTTCATGGTGTACTCCTTGAGGTGGACGACACCGCATGGATGACTCGGTGCAGTCGTATGGTGCACTGCAACAAAAAACTCTGCAAGATTTTTCGACACGCTCCAATTCACTGCCAAAGATCACTGGAGATCTGCCCGATGACGCTGACCGGTTCCCAGTTCGCCAGCCTGGCGCTGCTCTGGCTGACCTATGCCGCGCTGCATTCGCTGTTCGCCTCGCTGTGGCTCAAGCGCCATGTGGCGGCGCGCTGGCCGCGCCTGGCGCCGGCCTATCGCCTGGGCTTCAACCTGCTCGCGCTGGTCCTGCTGCTGCCGCCGCTGTGGCTGACCTTCGCCTGGCACGGTCCGCTGCTGTGGTCGTGGGACGGCGGCTGGGCGTGGCTGGCGAACGGGCTGGCGCTCGCTGCGGTGGCCGGCTTCCTGTGGTCGACGCGCGACTACGACATGGCGGTGTTCACCGGTCGCACGCAGTGGAGCACTCGCAATGGCGCCGCCGAAGACCCTGGCGGCCTCACCCTGTCGCCCCTGCATCGGCATGTGCGCCATCCCTGGTACAGCCTGGGCCTGGTGATCCTGTGGACACGCGACATGGACGAGGCGCGCCTGGTGAGCACGCTGTGCATCACGCTCTATCTGTGGCTCGGCTCGCTGCTCGAGGAGAAGAAGCTGCTCGCCTTCCATGGCGAGCCCTACGCCCGCTACCGGGCGCGCGTGCCGGGCCTGATTCCCTGGCCCGGGCGCAGCCTGAGCGCGGACGAGGCGCGTGCGCTGTGCGCGCCGCCGCGACGCTAGGACACCACTTCGATGCGCGGCGGCGGCGCCTGCTCCGCGGCCGGCCAGCGCGACCAGTCGGGGTCGGGCAGCGCGTTGAAGACCTTGCGCAGGCTGGCGCCCCACTCCTTGTGGATCATGTCGAAGTAGGGGTTGTCCCAGTCCACGCTGAGGTGGCGGGCGACACGCAGCTCGTCGCGGCGGTAGATCAGCAGGTCGAGCGGCAGCCCGACCGACAGGTTGGAGCGGATGGTCGAGTCCATCGAGATCAGCGCGCATTTGGCGGCCTCGTCGAGTGATGTCTTGCTGGTGACGATGCGGTCGACGATCGGCTTGCCGTATTTCGACTCGCCGATCTGGAAATACGGCGTGTCGATCGAGGCTTCGATGAAGTTGCCCGCGGCGTAGATGTTGAACAGCCGCGGCGGCTCGTCGCCGATCTGGCCGCACAGGATGAAGCTGGCGTTGAAATCAACCCCGAACTGCTTGAGCGCCTCGGCGTCCTGGCGATGCACGCCGCGGATGATCTCGCCGACCAGGCGCGCGCACTCGAACAGCGTGGGCGCGTTCCACAGACTGTCGCGGTCCTGCACCGCGGCGTGCTCGCGCAAAAGGCTGATCACCGCCTGGGTGATGGCGAGATTGCCCGCGCTCATCAGCACCAGCACGCGGTCGCCGATGCGCTCGAACACGGTCATCTTGCGAAAGGTGTTGATGTGGTCCACACCCGCGTTGGTACGCGAATCGGACAGGCAGACGAGGCCCTCGTCGAGGCACATCGCAACGCAATAGGTCATGCTGTCATCTCGCAGTCATCATCGATCGGGAGCCGCCTGCGCCGGCCCGGCTCAGGCCGCCACCGGAACAAGAAAGTTGTCGCCGATGCTGTCCCCGAGCCGGTTGATGCGCGCCAGGAAGCGCTCCAGCCACGGATGCAGGCCGGCCTCGAAGATGTCGTCCATGCGCCCGTAGTGCAGCGTGGCGTGCAGCTCGCCGGCCTGGCGCGCGGCCTCTGCCGAGTGGGCATTGGCGATCTCGCCCAGGATGCCGTCGATCTCGTCCACGCAGGCGTGCAGCGAACGTGGCATCGCGGCGTTGAGGATCAGCAGTTCGGCCACCTTGTAGGGCGTGATCACGTCACGATAGACGTGGCGATAGGTCTCGAAGGCCGACACCGAGCGCAGCAACGCACCCCACTGGTAGAAGTCGGTCGAGCGGGTGAGGCCATCGGCCCGCGGCAGCAGGCTCTGATACTTCACGTCGAGCAGGCGCGCGGTGTTGTCGGCGCGCTCGAGATAGGTGCCCAGGCGCACGAACTTGAACGCCTCGTCGTGCAGCATGGTGCCGAAGGTGACCCCGCGCAGCAGGTGGGAGCGGAACTTCACCCACTCGAAGAACTCGCCCAGGTCCATGCCCTGCAGCTTCTGCGGCGTCATGTCGCGGATTTCGAGCCAGGTGGCGTTGGTGGTCTCCCACATCTCGGCGGTCAGCGTGCCGCGCACCGCATGCGCGTTCTCGCGCGCCGCGCGCAGGCAGTGCCACACGCTCGACACGTTGTCGCGGTCGAGCACGACGAACTCGATCACGTCGCGCGCGGTCAGCGCCCGGCCTGTGCGGGCGAAGGCGCCCGACAGCTCGCTGATGTCGAGGATGGCCGACCAGCCTTCGGTGTCGCCGCCGTTGCTGCCGGGCAGCAGCGACATGCGGTACGACACGTCGAGCATGCGCACGGTGTTCTCGGCGCGCTCAGTGTAGCGCGCCATCCAGTAGAGGTTGTCTGCGGTTCGGCTCAGCATGAGGGTTCTCCTTGGCAATTGCGCGGCGGCGGGCGCCGGCCCCGGCGTCTGTGCGCGTTTTCAACGCTGCATTCGCGCCTTCCGGCGCTCCTACACAACATCGCGCCCGGCCCGGCGTCTGTGCGCGTTTTCAACGCTGCGTTCGCGCCTTCCGGCGCTCCTACACAACATCGCGCCCGGCCCGGCGTCTGTGCCCGTTTTCAACGCTGCGTTCGCGCCTTCCGGCGCCCTGGAAAAACATCGCGCCCGCCCCTGTAGGAGCGCCGGAAGGCGCGAACGGGCCGACTCATCCGACCACCCAGGTGTCCTTGGTGCCCCCGCCCTGCGAGGAATTGACCACCAGCGAGCCCGCCTTCATCGCCACCCGGGTGAGGCCGCCCGGCACCATGCGGATCTCGCGCCCGCCCGACAGCACGAAGGGGCGCAGGTCGATGTGGCGGGGGGCGATGCCGGCGTCGACGAAGGTCGGGCAGGTCGACAGCGCCAGCGTGGGCTGGGCGATGTACTTCTCGGGCGCGGCGAGGATGCGCAGGCGGAACTCCTCGATCTCGGCCTTGGTCGCCGCTGGCCCCACCAGCATGCCGTAGCCACCCGCGCCATGGACCTCCTTGACCACCAGCTCGGGCAGATGATCGAGTGTGTAGGCGAGATCGTCGGCGTCGCGCAGCAGGTAGGTCGGCACGTTGTTGAGGATCGGCTCCTCGCCGAGGTAGAAGCGCACCATCTCCGGCACATAGGGGTAGATCGACTTGTCGTCGGCCACCCCGGTGCCCACCGCGTTGGCCAACGTCACCCGCCCGGCGCGGTAGGCCGACATCAGCCCGCGCACACCGAGCATCGAGTCCGGGCGAAACACCTCGGGGTCGAGAAAGTCGTCGTCCAGTCGCCGGTAGATCACATCCACCCGCCTCGGCCCCTGGGTGGTGCGCATGTACACCGTGTCGTCCCTGACGAACAGGTCCTGGCCTTCGACCAGCTCCACGCCCATCTGCTGGGCGAGGAAGCTGTGCTCGAAATAGGCGCTGTTGAAGGCGCCCGGGGTCAGCAGCACCGCGGTGGGATCGAGCACGCCGGCGGGCGCCACGGCACGCAGGGTCTCGAGCAGCAGGTCGGGATAGTGCTCGACCGGCTGCACGTCGTAGCGCGCGAACAGGTCGGGAAACAGCCGCATCATCATCTTGCGGTTCTCGAGCAGGTAGCTCACCCCCGAGGGCACGCGCAGGTTGTCTTCGAGCACGTAGTACTCACCCCGGCCGTCGGCACCCGCTGCGCGCACCAGGTCGATACCGGCGATCATCGCGTAGAGCCCGCCGGGCACGTCCACGCCCTGCATCTCGGGGCGGAACTGGGCGTTGTCGAGCACCTGCCCGGCCGGAATGCGGCCGGCACGCAGGATCTCGCGGTCGTGGTAGATATCGCCGAGGAAGGCGTTGAGTGCGCGCACGCGCTGGCGCAGACCGGCTTCGAGTGCGCGCCATTCGTCACCGGGGATGATGCGCGGCAGCAGGTCGAAGGGGATCAGCCGTTCCGTGCCGCCTTCGGCGCCATAGACATTGAAGGTGATACCGACGCGGTGGAAGGCGACGTCGGCTTCCTTGCGCTTGCGCGCGATGCACTCGCGTGGGGTCTGCTCGAGCCAGTCGGCGTAGGGCTGGTAGTGCGCCCGCACCGTGGCGTCTGCGGCGCGCATTTCGTCAAAGGGCTTTGCGGTGCTCATGTCGTGCTCTGCGCTCATGGTTTATCGACTCCCTTGAACACCACAGAGCAGAAAGCGTGCCAAGCCACGAAAGCACGCAAGGCCGTGCCCGCTGCAGGGTCAGGGCACCCGCAGCGCAGCGGTGCGCACCACGATGCGCCGCTGGCGCATCATTCTGGTGCGCCGCCCACCGCGCGGACGTCGCCGCGCCACCCGCCGCACGGGCAATCGCAGCCGTCGTGCATCGGGTGGCGCCCATGCTGGGCGCACAAAGGCTCGCGGCTCCCGCCGCTCCTACGAAAATCGTCACGCGTGCGCCCCCACGAAATCCGTCACGCGCTCGGTACTACGCAAACCGTCACGCGCTCGGTACTACGCAAACCGTCACGCGCTAGGTCGACATTTAGGAGCGGCGGAAGCCGCGAGCCTTGCCGATGAAGCAGGAATGACGACTGCCGCCGCAACGCTCACTCACCCGCCAGCACCACCCTCCACGCCCGTATCGTCCACGTCCGCCTCCTCCACGCGCGGATCCTCCACCACCGGCATCACCGTCACCGCCACGGCCACCGCATGGCCGCCGCCGCCGAGGATCACGCCGCGCAGCGGGCACACGTCGCCGTAGTCGCGCCCCCAGGCGAGCGTGATGTGGCCGCCAGCGGGTTGCAGGTCGTTGGTCGGGTCGACATCGACCCAGCCCAGCCCCGGGCACCACACCGCCACCCAGGCGTGCGAGGCGTCGGCGCCGACCAGGCGTGGCTGGCCGGGCGGCGGCGCGGTGAGCAGGTAGCCGGACACATAACGCGCGGCGAGGCCGAGCGCGCGCAGGCAGGCGATCATCAGATGGGAAAAGTCCTGGCACACCCCGCTGCGCGCGGCGAACACCGCGGCGACCGGGGTGGCGACGCTGGTCGCCTCGGGGTCGAAACGGAAGTCGGCATGGATCTGCGCCGACAGCGCGAGCACGGCCTCGAGCAGCGCCCGACCGGGGGTGAAGCACTGCAGCGCATAGTCGGCGTAAGCCAGCGCCTCGTCGCCGAGCGCCACGAAGGGCGAGGCGAAGCGGTACTGACCCGCGTCGCGCGCGCCGGCCTGCAACGGAGCGTGGCCAGAGAGCCCGTCGCGCAGATGGTCGCGTGCCGCCTCCCACGGCGGACTCGCCGCCGCAGCGGGCCAGGCTGGCGGTTCGACCCGGATGCGGCTGCACGCGCGCACGACGAGCTGCGCATGCGGCGCGTGGAGCGCGAAGGTGGTCACCGGATTGCCGAAGAAGTCGCTGCGCTCGCCGATCTGCGCCGGCGCGGGGTCGATCTCGAGGCGGTGTGAGAGCGTGTGCTGGCCAGCGCGCTCGCGCGGGCGCAGATGGGCGATCTGTTGCGACAGCGATACCGCGCTGTCGTAGCGATAGATGGTGTCGTGCACCACGTCGTAGAGCGCCATGGCCGCCGC
>JBEOKH010000404.1:0-8382 GCA_040275625.1 Thauera sp.
GAGTGTGTAGCAGGGGGTGGGGGGTGCGGCGCATTGAGCTGCATCGGCGCTTCGGGTTTCGTTGATGGCGGAGCCTCGACCTGAAGTGTCGGTGGCCTGATCAGCGAAATCAGGCAACAACGTGCTGGTCACCTGACGTTCGACCGTCAGAGACTGAAGCTCGGAGTGTGAGACTGCAGGCGGTTCTGTCGATCGATGGCTTGGGCGTGGCGACCGACACTACCGCGAGCGTCAAGAATGGACAGGTGTTGCGGAGATCTTGACGCCCAGAGCATGAAGCAGCTTGAGCACTGTGTCATAGCGAGGCTTCGCGCCGGGCGTGAGCGCCTTGTACAGGCTCTCACGGCCAAGACCCGCATCCTTGGCGAGTTGCGCCATGCCGCGGGCGCGCGCAACGTCGCGGACGGCAGCGAGAAACACATCAGGGTTTGGGTCTTCCAGGGCGGCCGTCAGATACTCCGCGATGGTTTCCTCGTCGTTCAGGTAATCGGCAGCATCAAAGGTGGCGGTCTTGACCATCGTTCACTCCTTGTCCAAAGCCCGCGCCATCTCGATGGCACGTTTGATGTCGCGCTTTTGCGACGACTTGTCCCCGCCCAGCAGAAGCAGATAGATCACTGCTCCTCGTCGCGTGTAGTAAGCGCGATACCCAGGGCCGACGTGGATGCGCATTTCCGAAACGCCTTCACCTACCGGCTCACAGTCACCAAAATTTCCGTGCTCGGCAGAGCGGATACGGTGGACGATGCGGGCTCGTGCCACGTTGTCTTTCAAGCCGGCAAGCCAGGCGTCGAAATCGTCCGTGCGCAGGAAAGTGTTCATGCCGGCAGTGTATCCATACGGATACGATCGCACAAGGGCGAACCAGTGGCGAAGACCGAGTTTCCTCGACACCAGACGCCCCCCGCGATCCCGCTGCTATACTCACGCGCCCGGACTAGCATGCCCCCAAGCCACAGGGACCGGAGCGACCTGCATGAAAAAATTCATCCGCGACAACCCGACCATCGCGTTCGGGCTCGGCCTGCCGCTGCTGCTCGTCGCGGTATTCCTCGCCATCTCGGGCATTCCCGCGCTGCTGGTCGCACCGCCGCAGTACGAGGTGCTGTACGCCACCAACTACAACTTCTACAACAACGCGCACAACGCGATCCAGATCGCGGTCGTCGGTGATCGCGTGCAGGTCAGCTACGTCGGCAACACGCAGCCCTACCAGACCCCGCGGCTGTGGCGCTTCGACCCGAAAACCGGCGCGGTCAGGGAAATCGCGCTGCCGTTGCCGCCCGGCCTCGCCCCCAACAGCGGGCGCCCGGTCGAGGCGGAGAAGACACCGAGCGTGACCCCCATCGACGTCCCCGACCTCGCCGAGCTCGAGGTCGATTCGTCGAGCCTGGCGCCCGACGGCTACAGGTTCAGCGGCGGCGCCGACGGCTACGGCGGCAACGTCTTCGGCGGCCTGTTCTTCGGCTCTTCGCTCTACCGGGTCCAGGCCGAGCTCGTCAAGGACGGGCGCAGCATCCGGCTGCCCAACACCGAAGACGCCTACTACGGCAACACGGTCCGCTTCGTCGGCTGGGTGCTGCCGTGATCTGGCTCCTGCTGCTGATCGTGCTGGTCGTCCTCGGCGGCGGCTGGTGGGGCTGGCCGCTGGCCGCGGCGCTGTTCGGCGGCCGCGCGATCCATGACAAGGCCAGCGCGCTCGGCAAGATCACCGAGTTGATGCGTGCCCATGACATCTCGCCGGCCGAAGTCGCTGCGGTATACCGCGATCCGACCCTGATCTCGACCGCGGCCCCCAGACGCAGCAGCGGCGAGATTGCGCGGACGCTCTTCATCTACCTCGGCGCGATCTTCATCCTCGCCGGCATCGGCACCTACATCGGCATGTTCTGGAACCGCATGGGCAGCGTCATGCGGATCGTCGTCACCCTCGGCGTCGGCTATGCGCTGCTGGTCGTGCTGGTCTCGGCGCTGCACGAGAAGAAGTTTCCCAGGCTCGTCCTGCCGCTGACGCTGGCGACGGCGTTCATGCTGACGAGCGGCTGGTTCGTCTTCATCGACGAGGTCTTTCCGCGCGGCGACGACTGGCGGCTGGCTGCGCTCGCCGTCTTCGGCACGATGGCGATTCATCAGGGCCTGCTGTTTCGCCAGTACGCGCTGAGCGTGCTCGCCTTCACCGCCCTGTGCTTCGTCTACGCCTTTCTGTCGGTCGGCCTCGACCTGCTCGACGTGCCGGCGGGCCTCAGCGCGATCATGCTCGGCGCCTCGCTGTGGCTGGTCGCCAGCGGGCTCGAAAAGTCGCCACAGCGCAGCCTCGCCGAGTTTGCCTACCTGATCGCGCTGTGCTGGCTCAACGCCGGCTTGTTCGACCGCGTCGCCATCGCCGCCGCGGCCGACTGGGCCGCGCTGCTGACCGGCGCCTCGGTCATGTCGGCCGCCTACGGCCTGCACAAGGACGGGCGCCAGCGCCGCCTATCCGGCCTCGGCTACCTGATCGGCTCGGCGCTCGCCTACAGCGGCCTCTTCGACCTGCTGCGCCAGACCCCGGTCGAGCTGCTCTATTTCGCCGTCACCGCGGCGATGCTCTGCGCCTGCGTGCGGCTGCAGAGTCGCGCGCTGCTCCTGACCACGGTGCTCGCGATGCTCGGTTTCATCGGCTACTTCACCGCCGAACACTTCGTGGATTCGCTCGGCTGGCCGATCTCGCTGGTCCTCATGGGCGTCGCCTTCATTGGCGTCGGCACCCTGGCGATGCGGATCAAGCGGCAGATGTGAGGGCGCTGGGCTGGAAGGGGCAGCATCCGTGAGCGGGAACTTGCGACCATCGGACGAACGCCAGCATTGACGCCACGTACGCTAACGCGTACGTTATCCACATCGACGGAGACCCGCAATGACCACGCTCACCGCTTCCGAAGCACGGGCCAACCTGTACCGCCTCATCGATCAGGCCGCAGAGTCCCATCAGCCCATCCACATCGCTGGCAAGCGCACGAGCGCCGTCCTGCTCTCCGCGGAGGACTGGCAGGCCATCCAGGAAACGCTTCACCTGCTTTCCATTCCGGGGATGCGCGAGTCCATCAAGGAGGGCATGGCCGAGCCGCTCGACGAGAGTGCCCGGGAACTCGACTGGTGAGCTGGCAGCTCGTGTTCTCCAAGCACGCCCAGAAGGACGCGAAGAAACTGGCGGCAGCCGGCCTGAAGTCGAAGGCCCAGGACTTGCTCGAGATCCTGGCGAACGATCCCTTCCAGAAGCCCCCGCCCTACGAGAAGCTCGTGGGTGATCTTGCGGGGGCCTACTCGCGCCGGATCAACATCCAGCACCGTTTGGTCTACGAGGTCTTCGCCGAGGAGCGCGTGGTTCGCGTGCTCAGGATGTGGTCGCACTACGAGTAGGAAGGCGGGAGGCGTGGCGGGCCACGACGCATCGCAACCGTTTCCAGAATGGAAACGGTTCAAAAGGACGGCGCTCGTGTTCAACTCTTCGGCGTATGCGAGCATCCAGCGCGGGAGCTATTCACATGAACCTTGCAGAAGTCATCTATCGACACAGCCAGCGCCTGCCGGATGAAGCGGCTCGCGAGGCACTCGACTTCATAGAGTTTATCGAACAGCGCTATGGCGTGAAGCCTGATGAAACCGCCGCTGCCCCGCGCGAGTTTCGCGAACCGGGCAGCGCCCGCGGCAAGCTCGAGATTGTCGCCGACGACGACCACTTGGCCGACTTCAAGGACTACATGCCTTGAAGGTCCTGCTCGACACCCATGCCTTGCTGTGGTTTCTGCTCGACGACCCGGCCTTGTCGGGCACTGCGCGTGAGCTGATCCGCAATCCGGAGACCGAGGTCTTCGTCAGCCCGGCCAGCTACTCGGAATCGCGATCAAGATCAGCATCGGCAAGTACCGCCTGGCCGAACCGCTTGCAGCATTCATGGATCGAGAGCTTTCCCGCAACCGCTTCGACATCCTGCCCATCTCGGTCCGCCATGCCGATCGCGTCGCACGCCTGCCCTTCCATCACCGCGATCCGTTCGATCGCCTGATCGTCGCGCAGGCCTTGGAAGACGCGATGCCGCTGCTGAGCGCCGACCAGGTCATGGACCGCTACGGCGCTCAACGCGTCTGGTGAACGACGCCCACTATTCGCACTCAT
This sequence comes from Thauera sp., assembly GCA_040275625.1. Classification (GTDB taxonomy): domain Bacteria; phylum Pseudomonadota; class Gammaproteobacteria; order Burkholderiales; family Rhodocyclaceae; genus Thauera. The sequence goes on from JBEOKH010000404.1 coordinate 4,153, forward strand.
CGGCCACGACCGCGGCGACGCGCGATTTCGGGGATGACACGCGCGACCTCGCCCTGCGCGTGCGCTGCCCGCTGCTCGCCATCTGGGGCGAGTTCGGCAAGATGCACGACCTCTTCGCCGTGCTCGCGACCTGGCGGGAGAAAGCCGACGCCGTCAGCGGGCATGCGCTACCCTGTGGCCACTTCAGCCCCGAAGAGGCGCCCGAGGCGCTGCTCGCCGACCTGCAGGCCTTCCTGCGCGGGTGAGCGGCTCGCGACTCCGTCAGGCACTCACCTGGCCGCGCAGCGCGCCCGCGATCGTGCTTGCAGTTCCGCAGCCTTCAGACCCAGCCTCCAGATCGACTCCCAACCAAAGGTCCGCCCAATGCCCAGCCAACGCATCGCCAACGCCGTCCGCCTCGAGTTCACCCCCGGCGCGCTGGTTCACACCAACCTCTCCGGCGCCGCGTTTTCCGGCGACTGGTTGTGGGTCGCCGGCGACGAGGCCTGCGCCATCGACCGCCTGCGCCGCCTCGATCCCGTAGGGTCCGAACTGCTGCGCTTTGGCGAGGGCCGCAGCTTCCCGCTCGCCGATCTGCTCGACCTGCCCGGCGCCGCGGACGAGGAAGCCGACCTCGAAGGCATGGCCGTCGCCGACGGCTATCTGTGGGTGGTGGGCTCGCATGGGCTCAAGCGCAAGAACGCCGAGGACGACCGCGACAACGCCTCGAACGCCAAGCGCCTGGCAAAGGTGACCCTCGACCGCAACCGCCGCCTGCTCGCCTGCCTGCCGATCGAGACCGATGCCAGCGGAGAGCCGCGTCTGGTGCAGGAAGCGAAAGACGGTCGTAAAGCCTTGCGCCTCAAAGGCGATGCCGAGTCGAACCTGCTCACCCAGGCCTTGGCAGACGACCGTCATTTCGGGCCGTACATGGCCATCCCGGGCAAGGACAACGGCTTCGACATCGAAGGGCTCGCCGTGGACGGCAGCCGGCTGCTGGTCGGACTGCGCGGCCCGGTGCTGCGCGGCTGGTCGGCGGTGCTCGAGCTCGCAGTCGAAGCCAAGGGCGGGCACCTGCGCCTGGTGCCGCTCGATGACGAGGGCACCCTGATCCGCAAGCACTTCCTGCAACTCGAAGGCCTGGGCATCCGCGACCTGCACTTTGCGGGCGACGACCTTTACATCCTCGCCGGGCCGACGATGGTGCTCGACGGCGACATCCACGTCTTCAAGTGGGCCAACGCCCGCCCCGACCTGGCCGCCAACCGCGAGCCGGTGCGCTTCCAGAGCGGGCTCGAGACCCTGGTGTCACTGCCCCACGGGCGCGGCACCAATCGCGCGGAGGCCCTGTGCGCGCTGCCGCCCACGCTCACCACCCACACACCGGGCTGGCTCGCGCTCTACGATGCGCCGGGACCGGAGCGCAAGGACGGCGAATACACGGTGTTCGGCGACGTGCTGCACAAGGGCTGAGCGTCGACGCGGGCCGGGTCGGGCGCGGGCAAACGCGCGTCCGGCGGCGCGGCCTGAAAGTTCATGCGATCTGAGCTATATTGCGACGCAACAAACTCAGGCTAAAGGACCCTCCTCATGGCTCGCACCACCCCCTCCTTCTTCCGCCGCATCGGCCTCGCCTTCTCCGTCCTGTTCAACGCCGAACGCGCCGCACAACTCCAGCGCGACGAGGCCGAAGACGAGCAGCCCGCGGCCGACGCGTCCATCGCACCCGCCGCCGAGCCCCAGCCCGTCATCGTCCGCGAAACCACCCCCGAGGCCGCCCTGCAACTGCTCGGCCTGCTCCAGCGCGAGGCGCGCTTCGTCGATTTCGTGCAGGAAGATGTCGCCGCCTATTCGGATGCCGACATCGGCGCCGCCGCGCGCGTGGTGCATGAAGGCTGCCGCAAGGTGCTGGGCGAGCACTTCAGCATCGAGCCGGTCCGGTCCGAATCCGAAGGCTGCCGCATCACCCTGGCCGAAGGCTTCGACGCCGGCGCCGTGCGCCTCACCGGCAAGGTGGTCGGCAAGCCGCCCTTCACCGGCAGCCTCGGCCACCGCGGCTGGCGCGTCACCGACACCCGCCTGCCCAGGCTGACCGAAGCGCACGACGCCAGCGTGATCGCCCAGGCGGAGGTGGAGCTGTGAGCGCCCCCGCCCGCTACGCCATCGGCATCGACCTCGGCACCACCCACTGCGCGCTGTCCTATGTCGACCTCGAAGCCAGCGACGGCGAGAAGGCCGCGCAGCAGGTGCTGCAGATTCCCCAGCTCACCGGCCCCGGCAGCGTCGAGGACCGGGCTCTGCTTCCATCCTTCCTCTACCTGCCGCACGCCGACGAGCTCGCGCCGGGTGAGCTCGGCCTGCCGTGGGTCGCGGCGCAGGATTACGCGGTCGGCGAATTCGCCCGCAGCCGCGGCGCGGCGACGCCGATCCGCCTCGTCGCCAGCGCCAAGAGCTGGCTGTGCCACCCGGGTGTGGATCGCCGCGCCGACATCCTGCCCGCCGAGGCGCCGGCCGAGGTGGCGCGCATCTCGCCGCTCACCGCCTCGGTGCGCTACCTGTCGCACCTGCGCGCAGCGTGGAACGCCGCCCATCCCGATTCGCCCTTCGACGCCCAGGACATCACCGTCACCATCCCGGCCTCGTTCGACCCCGCGGCGCGCGAGCTGACCGCCGAGGCCGCGCAGGCTGCGAGCTATCCGCACATCACCCTGCTCGAAGAGCCACAGGCCGCGCTCTATAGCTGGATCCAGCGCAGCGCCGGGCAGTGGCGCAAGGACGTCAAGCGCGGCGACCTGATCCTGGTGGTCGACGTCGGCGGCGGCACCACCGACCTGTCGCTGATCGCGGTGCTCGAGCGCGACGGCAACCTCGAGCTGCACCGCGTCGCGGTCGGCGAGCACATCCTGCTCGGCGGCGACAACATGGACCTCGCGCTCGCCTACGCCGTCACCCGCAAGCTGGCGGCGCAGGGCACGCGGCTCGACCCGTGGCAGACACGCGCGCTCGCCCACGCCTGCCGTGCAGCCAAGGAAGCGCTGTTGAGCGACCCAGCGCTCGAGGCCGTGCCGGTGGTGGTGCCGAGCCGCGGCTCGAAGCTGATCGGCGGCTCGATCCGCACCGAGGTCAGCCGCGACGAGCTCGGCGCGACGCTGGTCGACGGCTTCTTCCCGCAGGTCACGGTGACCGAGCAACCGATCAGCCGCGCGCGCGGCGCGCTCACCCAGCTCGGTCTGCCCTATGCGCAGGATGCGGCGATCACCCGCCACCTGGCCGCCTTCCTCACCCGCCAGCTCGGCGCCACGGCTGAGCTCGACGGCTTTGCCGCACAGCCCGACGGCAGCCAGTTCCTGCATCCCACCGCGGTGCTGTTCAACGGCGGCGTGCTCAAGTCCGCGCTGATTTCTGCGCGTGTGCTCGACCTCCTCAACGCCTGGCTCACCGCCGACGGCGCCCCGCCCGCGCGGCTGCTCGGCGGCGCCGACCTCGACCTCGCGGTGGCACGCGGCGCGGCCTATTACGGCTACGTGCGCCGCGGTCGCGGCGTGCGCATCCGCGGCGGCACCGCGCGTGCCTATTACGTCGGCGTGGAGTCCGCGATGCCGGCCATCCCCGGCATGGAGCCGCCGCTCGAAGCCCTGTGCCTCGCGCCCTTCGGCATGGAAGAAGGCAGCGAGGCCGCGCTGCCCGCGCAGGAGTTCGGCCTGGTGGTGGGCGAGCCGGTGCGCTTCCGCTTCTTCGGCTCCTCGGTGCGGCGCCAGGACGAGGTCGGCACCCTGCTCGATTTCTGGACCGATGACGAGCTGCAGGAGCTCGAAGAGATCGAGGCCACGCTGCCCGCCGAAGGCCGCCGCCCGGGCGACATCGTGCGCGTGAAGCTGCACGCGCGCGTCACCGAGACCGGCACGCTCGAGCTCGAAGCCCTGCCGGTAGACGGCAGCGCGCGCTGGAAGGTGCAGTTCGACGTGCGCGGCGATGGCAGTGCCGCAGGCGACGACGCGCAGGCCGGTGTCACCGCCGGGTAAGGCGCCCACCGCCGTGGCGCGCTACACCGTCGGCATCGACCTCGGCACCAGCAACACCGTCGTCGCCTTCGCCGCTGAGGGCGACGACCGCATCCGGTTGTTCGAGATCGACCAGCTCGTCGGCCGCGGCGAGGTCGCGGCGCGCGCGCTGCTGCCTTCGCTGCGCTACCACCCCGCCGACGGCGAACTCGACGCCGCCAGCCTGCGCCTGCCGTGGCCGGACGCGCCG
>JBEOKH010000405.1:0-3219 GCA_040275625.1 Thauera sp.
GGCCGCAAGAAGCCGATGGCGGGCTTCATCGCCGGCCGCACCGCCCCTCCCGGCCGCACCATGGGCCACGCGGGCGCGGTGATCTCCGGCGGCAAGGGCGGCGCGGAGGACAAGATAGCGGCGATGGAGGCGGCGGGCATCCGCGTGTCGCCGTCGCCGGCGCGGCTCGGGCACACGCTGCTCGAGGCGATCAAGGGTTGAGTGAACGGTGAATGGCAGAATGGTGAATGGTGAATGGCCGGCGCGGCCCTGTGCCCGTCACCATTCACCATTCTCTATTCACCAGTCACCCTGAAAGGAGACGGAGCCCGGCTCCGGACGAACCGAGATGGCACGAAACGATCAGGCCAACGACCAGTTTTCGCTGACCTCCTTCCTTTACGGCGGCAACGCCGACTACATCGAGCAGTTGCAGGCCGCCTGGGAGACCGATCCCGTCTCGGTCGATCCCCAATGGCGCACGTTCTTCGGCGCGCTGCAGGACGATGCCGGCGATGTCCGCAGGAACGCCAGGGGCGCGTCGTGGAGCCGCCCCGGCTGGCCGCAGCAGGCCAATGGCGAGCTGGTCTCCGCCCTCGACGGCAATTGGGGCCTGGTCGAGAAGGCCATCGAGAAGAAGGTCAGGGACAAGGCCGCCACGGGCGCCAAGGTCCTCTCCGAGGACGAGGTCCACCAGCAGACGCGCGATTCCGTGCATGCCATCATGATGATCCGCGCCTATCGCATGCGCGGCCATCTGCATGCCAATCTCGATCCGCTGGGCATGTCGAACCAGCTCGAGGACTACAACGAGCTGTCGCCGCAGAACTACGGCTTCACCGAGGCCGACTACGACCGGCCGATCTTCATCGACAACGTGCTCGGCCTGGAATTCGCGACCATCCGCCAGATGCTCGACATCCTCCAGCGCACCTATTGCTCGACCATCGGCGTCGAGTTCATGCACATTTCCGACCCGGTCGAGAAGGCGTGGATCCAGGAACGCATCGAGGGTCCGGACAAGGGCGTCGAGTTCACCGCCAACGGCAAGAAGGCGATCCTGCAGAAGCTGGTCGAGGCGGAGGGCTTCGAGCAGTTCATCGACGTCAAGTACAAGGGCACCAAGCGCTTCGGCCTCGACGGCGGCGAATCGCTCATCCCGGCGCTGGAGCAGATCATCAAGCGCGGCGGCGCGCTCGGCCTGAAGGAGGTCGTGCTCGGCATGGCCCATCGCGGCCGCCTCAACGTGCTGACGCAGGTGATGTCCAAGCCGCACCGCGCCGTGTTCCACGAGTTCAAGGGCGGCTCCTACGCGCCCGACGACGTCGAGGGCTCGGGCGACGTGAAGTACCATCTGGGCGCCTCCTCGGACCGCGAGTTCGACGGCAACAAGGTGCACCTGTCGCTGACGGCCAATCCCTCGCACCTCGAGATCGTCAACCCGGTGGTGATGGGCAAGGCGCGCGCCAAGCAGGACCAGCTCTTCGGGCGCAACCGCGAGGAGATCGTGCCGCTGGAGGAGCGCGCCAAGGTGCTGCCGCTGCTGATCCACGGCGACGCCGCCTTCGCCGGCCAGGGCGTGGTCGCGGAGTGCCTCGGCCTCTCCGGGCTCAAGGGCCACCGCGTCGCCGGCACGCTGCATTTCATCATCAACAACCAGATCGGCTTCACCACCAATCCGCGCTTCTCGCGCTCGTCGCCCTATCCGTCCGACGTCGCCAAGATGATCGAGGCGCCGATCTTCCACGTCAACGGCGACGATCCGGAAGCCGTCGTCTACGCCACCAAGGTGGCGATGGAATTCCGCATGCGGTTCCACAAGCCGGTGGTCGTGGACATGTTCTGCTACCGCCGCTTCGGCCACAACGAGGGCGACGAGCCGGCCTTCACGCAGCCACTGATGTACCGCAACATCCGCGCCCGCAAGACCACCCTGCAGCTCTACGGCGAGAAGCTGGTCGCCGAGGGACTGCTCTCGCAGGCCGATGTCGACCAGATGAAGGCCGAGTGGCGCGCCAGGCTGGAAGTCGAATGGGAGACGGGCCAGGCCTACAAGCCGAACAAGGCCGACTGGCTGGACGGCGCCTGGTCGGGTCTGCGCAGCGCCGACAATCAGGACGAGCAGCGCCGCGGCAAGACGGCGGTGCCGCTGAAGACGCTCAAGGAGATCGGCCGCAAGCTCACCGACATCCCGAAGGATTTCGAGGTCCACCGCACCATCGGCCGTTTCCTCGACAGTCGCCGGCAGGCGATCGAAAGCGGCGACAACATCGACTGGGCGACGGCAGAATCGCTGGCCTTCGGCTCGATCCTGATGGACGGCAACCCGGTGCGCCTGTCGGGCCAGGATTCGGAGCGCGGCACCTTCTCGCAGCGGCACACGGTGCTCTACGACCAGCGCGACGAGAACCGCTACATCCCGCTGAACAATCTCTCGCCCGCCCAGGCCGGCTACGAGGTCATCAACTCCATGCTGTCGGAGGAGGCGGTGCTCGGCTTCGAGTACGGCTTCAGCCTCGCCGAGCCGCGCGCGCTCACCCTGTGGGAGGCGCAGTTCGGCGACTTCGCCAACGGCGCGCAGGTCGTGTTCGACCAGTTCATCTCGTCGGGCGAGCGCAAGTGGCTGCGCATGTCGGGCCTCGTCTGCCTGCTGCCGCATGGCTATGAGGGGCAGGGGCCGGAGCATTCCTCCGCGCGGCTGGAGCGCTTCCTGCAGCTCTGCGCCGAGGACAACATGCAGGTCGCCAACTGCACCACGCCGGCCAACTACTTCCACATCCTGCGCCGGCAGTTGAAGCGCGACTTCCGCAAGCCGCTGATCCTGATGACGCCGAAGTCGCTGCTGCGCCACAAGCGCGCCGTGTCGACCCTGGCCGAGATGGCGGGCGAGAGTTCGTTCCACCGGCTCCTGTGGGACGATGCGCAGTACAATCCCGGCCAATCGGTCAAGCTGGCGCGCGATTCGAAGATCCGCCGCGTCGTCCTTTGCTCGGGCAAGGTCTATTACGACCTGTTCGAGGAGCGCGAGAAGCGCGGCATAGACGACATCTACCTGCTGCGCGTCGAGCAGCTCTACCCCTTCCCCGCCAAGGCGCTGATCACCGAGCTGTCGCGCTTCCGCAACGCCGAGATGGTGTGGTGCCAGGAGGAGCCCAAGAACATGGGCGCCTGGTCGTTCATCGACCCCTATCTGGAATGGGTGCTGGCCCACATCGACGCCAAGCACCAGCGCGTGCGCTA
>JBEOKH010000406.1:0-2395 GCA_040275625.1 Thauera sp.
CGCCGGACACACCCGCCCTGCACCCGCCGGAGACCGAACCACACCATGACCTGCGAACTGATCCTCGGTGGCGCACGCTCGGGCAAGAGCCGCGAGGCCGAGCGCCGGGCGGCGGAAACCGGCCTGCCCGTCACCGTGATCGCCACCGCCGAAGCACTCGACGACGAGATGACGGCGCGCATCCGCCGCCATCAGGCCGACCGCCCGGCGACGTGGCACACCGTGGAAGCGCCGCTCGCGCTCGCCGACACGCTGCGCCGCGAGGCCGCGCCCGGGCGCTGCCTGATCGTCGACTGCCTGACGCTGTGGCTCACCAACCTGCTCGGCGATGCCCACACCCTGCCCGCCGGCGGCGAAGCCGAGGCCCTCCCGCTGTTCCGCCGCGAGCGCGACGCGCTGCTCGCCACGCTGCCGACGCTCCCCGGCCACGTCCTCCTCGTCGCCAACGAGGTCGGCCTCGGCCTGGTGCCGGAGACGGCGCTCGGCCGCCTGTTCCGCGACGAGGCCGGGCGGCTCAACCAGGCGGTGGCGGCATTGTGCGGGCGGGTGGTGTTCGTCGCTGCGGGGCTGCCGCTAGTCCTCAAGCAAGGCTAAACTGCGCGATACGACACGGATCGCCCCCACGGAGACCGCAATGGGCCTCGCTGCCGAACGGCACTTGATGACGCTGGACGAGTTCCGCGCCCGGGAATCCACCCAGGCCGAGCGCTGGGCGTTCTTCGGCGGCGAGGCCGACCGCGCCCACCGCCAGCTCAAGGAAGATCCGCTGCTGATCGCCGAGGTGTTGTCGCCCTCGACCGAAGCCTGCGACCGCGGCGACACGTTTGCCGCTCACCGCCGCTTTCCCGGTCTCGCCACGATCCCCTTCCTGTCGCAGGACCGCCCCGACGTCGAGTGCTACACGCGCGCCGACGCCGGGCGCTGGACGCTGAGCGAGGCCCGCGGCGGCGACGCCACGCTCACCCTGCCCGCGCTCGGCATCGAGCTCACGCTCGCCGAACTCTACCGCGACCTCCCGGACGCATCCCCCACCCCGCAAGCCACAGCGCCCGCCGCATGACCGCCTACGCCATCCTCGCGCCCGACACCCTGCTCGCCGCCGCAATCCAGCACAAGATCGACCGCAAGACCAAGCCGCTCGGCGCGCTCGGCCGGATTGAGGCGCTCGCGCGCCAGATCGCGCTGATCCAGCAGACGCTCGAGCCCGAGATCCGCCAGCCGCACATCGTCGTCTTCGCCGGCGACCACGGCGCCGCGCGCGCCGGCGTGTCGGCGTTTCCGCAGGACGTGACCTGGCAGATGGTCGAGAACTTCCTCGCCGGCGGCGCGGCGATCAACGTGTTCACCCGCCAGATGGGGCTCGGCCTCAGCGTCGTCGACGCTGGCGTCAATCACGACTTCGGCAATCGAGCTGGGCTGATCGACGCCAAGGTCGCCCCCGGCACGGCGAACTACATCGAGCAGCCGGCGATGACCGCGGCACAGTGCGACACCGCCCTCGAGCGCGGCCGCAAGCTGGCCCACGCGCTCGCCGACAACGGCTGCAACTGCGTGGGCTTCGGCGAAATGGGCATCGGCAACACCGCGGCCGCCTCGCTGCTCACCCACTGCCTGGTCGGCGCCGAGCACGACGCCGAGCTCTACACCGTGACCGGGCGCGGCACCGGACTGGACGACCCCGGCCTGTTCCGCAAGCGCAGCCTGCTCGCGCGCGCGCTGCAGCGCGGCGGACGGCCGCGCGACCCGCTCGCGGTGCTGGCCCAATACGGCGGCTTCGAGATTGCGATGATGGCCGGCGCCATGCTCGGCGCCGCCGAGAAACGCATGATCATCCTGGTCGATGGCTTCATCGTCACCTCGGCACTGCTCGCCGCCAACGCCATCGCGCCGGCCGTGCTGTCCTACTGCGTGTTCGCGCATCGCTCGCACGAACCCGGCCACCGCGTGCAGCTCGACTTCCTGCAGGCCGAATCGCTGATCGAGCTCGACCTGCGCCTGGGCGAAGGCACCGGTGCCGCGCTCGCCTTCCCGCTCGTGCAGGCGGCGGTCAACTTCATCAACGAGATGGCGAGCTTCGAGAGCGCGGGCGTCAGCGACCAGGCCTGACCGCCCCCGATGCGCGGACAGTTCGCTCTCTTCTTCACCGCGCTCGGCTACTTCACCCGCCTGCCGGTGCCGGCCTGGGTGACGTGGTCGCCGGAGCGGATGAAGCAGTGCGTGCGCTATTTGCCGCTGGTGGGCTGGGTGGTGGGCGGCGCGGGCGCGGCCAGCCTGTACCTGCTCGCGCAGGTGCTGCCGGCCGGCCTCGCGGTGATCCTGTCGATGGCGGTGACGATCCGCCTCACCGGCGCGCTGCACGAGGACGGCTTCGCCGACACCTGCGACGGGCTCGGCG
>JBEOKH010000407.1:0-5470 GCA_040275625.1 Thauera sp.
CTGTCGGGCTCGTGCCGGTGCTCGACACGCGGCAACTGCACCGGCAGGGGCTGACTGTCCGCGCCGACGTGAATCTGGTTCAAATTCGCCGGCTTGAAAGTGGAGCGCTGACGGGGACGTGAAGGGGGTGGCTGGCGCAAGGCGAAAGCCGCCGGCGACGGGGAGTCGGCGGCGGCGGAAGTTGAGGTGGAGAGGAGATCAGGCGTCGGTCTGATCGCGCATGCGGTAGCTGCGCCCGTCGATGACGACCGATTCGGCGTGGTGGAGCAAGCGGTCGAGCAAGGCCGAGGTCAAGGTGCTGTCGTTGTTGAAGATCTCGGGCCACTGCTTGAAGGCACGATTCGTCGTAATGACCGTCGAGCCTCGTTCGTAGCGCTGGCTGATCACTTGGAACAAGCCGTCGGCGCCGAACTTGTCGATCGGCAAATACCCCAACTCGTCGACCACCAGGAGCGAAGGTTTCATCAAGCGCGCCATTTCACGCTTGATCCCGCCGGTGGCCTGCGCCGCCGCCAGGGCATTGACGATATCGACGGCGCTGGTGAAGAGCGCCATCCGGCCTTGCAGGCAAGCCGCATACGCCAGGGCGACCGCAAGGTGGGTCTTGCCGACGCCGACGCCGCCCAGAAGAATCACGTTGCCGTGCTGAGGCAAGAACTCCAGGCGGAACAAATGCTGCACCTGTGCCCGGTTGATCTTCTTCGGCCAACTCCAATCGAAGCCATCGAGCGTCTTGATCCCCGGCAGGCGCGCCGCCTTTACCCGGCGAGCGACCAGCGCCTCATCGCGGCGCGCCACCTCGCCGACGACCAATTGCTCCAGGAAGCGGCCATGCGGCCACGACTCGCGGGCCGCCTCGGCCATCAGGGTTTGGTGATGTTGCGCGAAATACGGCAACTGCAGACGCCCCAGATGTTTCGCCAGCAAGGCATCAGTCATGGCCATCGGAACCTCCGTCGTCGTGACCGCGAGCGAAATCCGAATAGGCCGACAAGTCGGCCGGCGGCAACTCCAACTCGAGCACATCCTGACGGCGCATCAGCACAAGCGGACTGGCCTCCGGCAACTGTCGGGAGCGCGCCTCGATCAGATGCGCCACGTACTCGCTGCTGAACGCCTCGAACGCGAGGGCATCGGTCAGCGCCCGCACCACCGCGTCGTCGCCGTAGATCTCGGCCAGTGCCACGATCTTGCGCACATGCACGAGCGCATGGCCGCGTCGCTCCAGCAGGCCCGCGTGATAGCGCACCGCCAGCGGCGTCAGGGCAAAGAAACGCCGCAGCACCTGCGCATCGCGGGCATGGCGGCGCTGCGCCACCAGGACTTTCGGATGATCGGGATCCTCGATGTCGCGGTGTCGCTCGAAGGAGCGGGCATGGCGCGCGATCAAGTCCTCGCCGTGGTAAATGCACACGCGATCCGGATAGGCCTTGACGGTGACCTGGGCGCCGGCAAAGCGCGCCGGCACCGAATAGCGGTTGGCCTCGAAGTTCACCCGGAACTGGCGGGTGGCGCGCAGCGTCAGCACCCGGCCGACATCGAACGGACGGGGATTGACCGCGTGCAGATGCGCTCGCTCATCGGCCCACAGATCGGTCGGCCGGCGATGCGTTTCCCGATGCACCCGGACATTGGCGACCGATTCCAGCCAGACCTGCGCCGCCTGACCCAGTGCGGCAAAGTCCGGCAACTCCAGACCGGACAGGAAGTTGCCCTTGACATAGCCGACACCGCGTTCGACGCGCCCCTTCTCGTTGCCCTTCGCCACCGCGCAAGCCACCGGCTCGAAGCCGTAGTGGCGGGCGAAATCGAGATAGCGCGGATTGAACTGCGCCGCTTCGCCGCGCCTGTGCTGGAGCACCGCGCAGCGCAGATTGTCGACCATCACCTTCCTTGGCACGCCGAGCGCATGGAAGCCATTGACATGCGCCGCGAGGAATTGCTCCATCGTCTGCGACAGCGTGAATTCGACGTACATCTTCCGGCTGTACGCCAGCACCATGACGAAGAAGGACAGGCGCCGCCGGGTATCGCCGACGGCGATCGTCCCGAATTCGCCCCACTATGCCGAGTCCCGGACTATGCCGAGTCGCTCCGCCGAGATAGCCCGTTGGCGCCCAGAACAAGGCCCCGGACCGGCGCGGCGAGCGGTTTACCCGGCATAGTCGGCGCCCCTTCAAAGCGCCTTGAGGAAAGCGAGCAAGGCATCGTCCGGTTTGTAGACGCCAGGGCATCCCTCATGGGGTGTGGTCTTGGCGAGGATCTTCTCCCGCATCGCCAGATCGGCCTCCAGGTAAATGTGGGTGGTTTCGACCGACTCATGGCCCAGCCAGAGCGCAATCACCGTTGTATCGACGCCGGCCTGCAACAACTCCATGGCGGCCGTATGCCGCAACGTATGCGGCGATACATGCTTCGTTCGCAGCGATGGGCAGCCCTCACGGGCGGTGGCGACGTGCTGCGCCAGCAGATACTGGACCCCATCGTTACTCAATCGGCCACCACGGCGATTGGGGAAGAGGATTTGCCCTTCCCCGAGCGCGAGTTCCTTCAGCCAGGCTTGCAGAACGGCCGCTGTTTGTTTGGTGAGCGGAACGCAGCGTTCCTTGCGCCCCTTGCCCAGCACATGGACATGGGCACCGGCGCCAAGATGGGTATCCTCGCGGGTCAGCGCGGTCAACTCAGACGAGCGCAGGCCGGTCTGCACCGCCAGGAGCAGCCAGGCGTGGTCGCGGCGGCCCGACCAAGTGCTCTGGTCGGGGGCGACGAGGATCGCGTCGACTTCCGGCCGCGACAAGTAATGCACCTGCTCATGAGCGCAGCGTTGGGCGGGAATCGCGAGCACGCGCTGGATTTGCTCGGCGTGCTCGGGCAACTCGAAGGCGGCATAACCGAAGAAGGAACGGATGGCGGTGAGCCGCAGGTTGCGGCTGCGCGCCCCGATCCCCCGCTGCGCCTGCAGGTCCTCGAGAAAAGCGCTGATCAGCGGCGCATCAAGCGCTTCCCAGGCGAGCTGGGACGGCTCTTTGCCGAGACGGGATTTTGCAAACTGGAGCAGTAAGCGAAAGGTGTCGCGATAAGAACGGATCGTATGGGGGCTCGCTTGCCGCTGCTGCATCAGGCGTTGGGTGAAGAAGCGGGTCAGCAAGGAAGCGACGGTGCCAGCGGGCTTCATGGCGTCCGCTCCCAATGACGTTCCAGTCGTGCCTTGGCAGCCTCCAGCAATTCCGGCCAGGCGGACAGATACCAATACGTATTGCTGACTTCGACGTGACCGAGGAAGGCTGACAGCACCGGCAATCGCCGCTCCACATCTTGCCCGTCGCGATACCAGTGCAGGACGGTCGCCAAGGCAAAATGGTGTCGCAGATCGTGCAGTCGTGGCCTGGCGCGCCCGGGCTGGCTGGGCAGTTTGGCGGTCAGGCGGTGGAATACATTGAGGACGGCGTCGTAACCCAGGCGTGCACCGTGGGCGTTGATGAACCAGTGAGCCACGTCGCACCCGGCCAGGAAGTGTTCGCGCCGCTGGCGGTAATTGGCCAGGACCTCGAGGGTGGTTGCATGCAGCGGCACCAAACGGGATTTGCCGAACTTGGTGGAGCGTATCGTCAGGACGCCGTCGTCGAGATCGACGTCGTCTACGGCAAGACCAAGCGCTTCGCCAATGCGCAGGCCAGACACGCTGAGCAGTCCGAACAGGCAGTAGTAGGTGTGGTTCGCCAGGCCATCCGTAGCCGGCCACCGCAGGGCGCCTTGCAGCAGGTGATCAATGTCCTCGTCCGTGAAGAAGTAAGGGCTTGGACGTCGATGCGGGAAGGGCAATAAACTCAAGGGTGGCACTTCGGTCCGGGCATCGAACGCACTGCAGTAGCGGGCGAAGCCGCGCACGTAGCTTAGGCGTTGCGCCGAGCGGTATGCCTGTACCGAGGCCGGCTGCGTCGCCCAACTGAGCGCGAGCGCTATCGAGATATGGTCCGCCTGCCTCTCTTCGCTGAAGGCGACGAAGGAGATGAGCCCAGTGCCCTCGGTGCGCAGCTTGAATCCCAAGGCCCGTCGCATGGCCAGGTAATCCTGCAGCAACTCGCGCAGGGTGTTCATGTCGCACCTCCTGGCCAAGGCAGGCTCAGCGGACGCAGAGCCGCGAAATCAACCTTCGCGTAGATGCCGGTCGTCTTGGCGTGATGGTGCCGCAACACGCTGCCGATTTCGCTCAGGGTGGCACCGTGCCGGAGCATGTCGGCGGCCAACGCATGCCGAAACTGATGGCTTCCCCGGTGACGCGTGTCGATGCCGGCCCGCGTGATCGCAGCGCCGACAATGGTGGCGACGGTCTGCGGCGCTCCCAGGCTACGGATAGGAGCGAGGACACGCAGAAAGAGCGCCCGACTGCTGCAAACGGGGCGTCCGTCATGCAGATAATCGGCAATCGCCTCGCCGACTTCGACAGGCAGAGGCAGCAATGCAGAGTGATTGCCCTTGCCGGCCACCCTGATCGTGCCCGCCTCCCAGTCGATGCTGTCCAGCATCAGCGAAACGATTTCGCTCGAGCGCAGGCCCAAACGCGCCAGCAACAGCAGAATCGCATAGTCACGGCGTCCGACCGTGGTGAGATGCGAGCAATGAGCGAGGACGGCGCGGACGTGCTCCGGTGCGATGGCGCGGGGAATCCCGGTCATCGACCAATTGGGTACCGAGGGCACCGCTGCGGCAAGATCGAGCTGAATCTCACCGCAATAGCGTAGGTAACGAAGAAAAGAGCGCAAGGCGGTGGTCGCAGCCTTGGCTCTTGCTGGACTCAGCTGCGCAGCCTGTCGCTGGATAAACGCGATGACATCGCTGGCACGCAAGGCGGCGAACGAAATGGTGTCAGAGCCGAAGCGCTCCGAGAGGAAGCGTCCGATAAACGGGCAGTACTGGATCAGTGTCCTGTCGGAAAGCGCCCGCTCCTGACGCAGGTAGGTGGCAAATGCCTGGACCGCTCGTTCGATCGGCGCGGCTTCATCGTGTTCAGGCAGCGGGTGAATGACCCCCAGTTGATGCAGGAAATCCATGAACCGCCGTAGGGTGGCGAGATCACCACGCTGTGTTGACCTCTGGGGTACGACCTCATCGATGAATCGCCGTACCTGTTCGTCGGACACCTCCGCTGCAGTGATTTGCCTGGCCTGAAGCCATCGGCTGAAGTTCGCCACCAACCGAATCTGCGGACGGAGAACCCGCCGCTTGAAACCTTGTTCATCGAGTACGCGCGCGAACAAATCAAGGTAAGGCAATAACGGACCTTCGGGCTCATGCCGCAAGGCCCACAATCTTTCGACAACTTGTTCCATCTTGGCTCTCCTTCCTGGAATGACGGTCCAGGGTGGAGAAATGTTATGCCGACTAAAATGGACTCAAAGTCGTGCTGTGCAAGGGGTGCAACGGCATCCGGGAGCGACTCGGCATAGTCCGGGACTCGGCATAGTGGGGC
>JBEOKH010000408.1:0-24287 GCA_040275625.1 Thauera sp.
GGCGGGCTGGGCGACCTGCTCGGTGGCCTGCTCGGTGGTGGCGCCTCGAGCGGCGGCGGCCAGCGTGGCGGCAGCGCGGGCATGGCAATCCTCGCCACAATCGCGATGGCGGCACTCAAGAACTGGACCGACAACCGACGCGAGCAGGCTTCGCTGGCACCCGGAGCGGCCGGTCTCTCGGCGCCCGAGCTGCACTCGATGACCGCCCCGGCGACCGCGGAACTCGTGGTGCGGGCAATGGCGGCCGCAGCGAAGGCCGACGGCGAGATCGGTGAGGACGAGATCCAGCGCATCATCGGCCGCATTGGCGCCGACGGCCTGAGCGAGGACGAGCGCCAGTTCCTGATCGACGAATTGCGCCGCCCGCTCGATCTCGCAGCGCTGGTAGCCGACGTCCCCAACGAGATGGTGGCGGCCGAAGTCTACGCGGCATCGCTGCTCACGATCGAACTCGACACACCGGCCGAGGCGGCCTACCTGCGCCAACTCGCCCAGGCGCTGCGCCTGGACGGCGACACGCTCACCCGCCTGCACCAGATCACCGGCGCCACCGCGGTCTGAAGACCTTCCCGGGTCAAGCGCGGCCGCCTGCGGTGGCCGCGCTGCTTCAGTCGCTCTCGAGACGGAAGCCGATCTTCAAGGTCACCTGGAAGTGCGCGACCTTGCCGTCGACCACATGGCCGCGTGTCTCTACGACCTCGAACCAGTCGATGTGGCGGATCGATTTCGCCGCGGTGTCGATCGCATTGCAGATGGCCGCGTCGCTCCCTTCGTTCGACGTACCGACGATCTCGACGAGTTTGTACACGCGATCGGTCATGGTGCTCTCCTCATTGTTCTGGTGTTCGGTCCGCGCCCGCCTCGTCGGCCGTGTCCACGGCACGGGCGGCCTCGAACCGCCTCACCGACGCTGCATAGGCACGCATGCCTATCACGGCGATCGCAACCAGGATGGCGATGAAGACGGTGAGTTTGAAGACCATGCGGACGCCTCGGGTGCGTGTGCAGTCACGGACGCGACGCGCCCGTCGGGCCGCGCATCCGCTCTCAGTCTAGCCGCAAAACGCGTCGCGGTCGCGCAGCGCGCGCGTCGGGCTAGCGGTGGGCGCGCAGCCAGGCCGCGCGTTCCCGCCAGCGTTGCGCCTTGTCTGCAGCCAGGCCCGGGGACGCGGCGATACGGGCAAGCAATTCCGGATCGGGCCGGTGCGCGGTGACGGCATCCCAGTAGGCGGTGAGCGTCAGCCAGGGGTTGAGGCGCTCGAGCACTTCGATCTCGTCGCCTGCGGCGATAGCGCCCGGCTGCAGCACGCGGTAGTACCACCCGGTGATGCCGGCAGCCTCGACGAAGCGCGAGGCGCCATCGACCTTCAGCCGCAGGTCGATCTTCCAGCACGGCGAGCGGGTCTGGCTGACCTGCACGCGGGCATCGCCGATGCGCAGTACATCGCCGATACAGATGTCGTGCTCGGTGAGGCCGTGCGTGCTGATGTTCTCGCCGAGGAAACCGGCGCCCACCGCGCTCGCGCACTGCGGCCACTCCGCGGCGAGCACCGCGTAGTGCTCGACCGGGTAGTGGTGCAGCGCCTTGTCCACGCCGCCGTGATGACGCAGGTCGGCCTGCTCGTCCCCCGCCAGCCCGGTCGGGCCGAGCATGACCGGGCCCTCTGCCGGCGTCTTGAAGATGCCGCTGCGCTCGCCGTCGACTGACAGCAGCCGTACCTGGCCGACAAAGACCTGATTGACCGTGTGCTTCATGACTCCACGCTCCATGACCGTTATCACCGGATGTCGGCTTTCTCAGGATCAAGAGGGCCGCGAGCCCGGTGCGCTCCGTGGCGGGTGTGCTGCTCGACACAAGGGTTCGCGGCTTCCGCCGCGCCTGCAGGGCGTCGCAAACGCTGCGGCCCTTCGCAGGAGTGGCGAAAGCCGCAAGCCGTTCACCCAGGCGCTCCGTAAATGAGAAACACCTCATTCCATACGGGCGCCGCCCTCAGACTCAGAGACTTTCCATACGCAGCTTGGTGACCTTGCCCTGAACCACCGGCAGCGCCTCGATTCGGAAAATTGCAGCGTTGGCATTCTTCTCGACGGTGCGGTGGGTGAGCATGATGATGTCGGTCTGCGACTCGCCCTCGGCGGCCTCCTTTTGCAGCAACGCCTCGATCGAGATGCTGCTGTCGGCCAGAATGCGGGTGATGTCGGCGAGTACGCCCGGCTTGTCATCGACGCGCATGCGCAGGTAGTAGGAGGTCACCACCTCCTCGATCGGCAGCACCGGCACGTCGTGCACCTGATCCGGCTGGAAGGCCAGGTGCGGCACACGGTGCTCGGGGTCGGAGGTGTGCAGGCGGGTGACGTCGACCAGGTCGGCGATGACGGCCGACGCGGTCGGCTCGGCACCGGCACCCTTGCCGTAATACAGCGTCGCGCCGACGGCGTCGCCCTGTACCAGCACCGCGTTCATCGCACCCTCGACGTTGGCGATCAAGCGCTTGGCCGGGATCAGCGTCGGATGCACGCGCAGCTCCACGCCATTCTCGCGGCGACGGGCAATGCCCAGCAGCTTGATGCGATAGCCGAGCTGCTCGGCGTAGCCAATGTCCACCGAGTCAAGCTTGCTGATGCCCTCGATGTACGCTTTGTCGAACTGCATCGGGATGCCGAAGGCGATCGCGCTCATGATCGTCGCCTTGTGCGCAGCATCCACGCCCTCGATGTCGAAGGTCGGGTCGGCTTCGGCATAGCCGAGCGCCTGCGCTTCCTTCAACACCTCGGCAAACGGCAGGCCCTTGTCGCGCATCTCGGACAGGATGAAGTTGGTGGTGCCGTTGATGATGCCGGCCAGCCATTCGATGCGGTTGGCGGTGAGGCCCTCGCGCAGCGCCTTGATGATCGGGATACCACCGGCGACCGCGGCCTCGAAGGCCACCATCACGCCTTTCTTCTGCGCGGCGGCGAAGATCTCGTTGCCATGCACCGCCAGCAGCGCCTTGTTGGCGGTGACCACGTGCTTGCCGTTGTCGATCGCCTTCAGCACCAGCTCCCTGGCCACGCCGTAGCCACCGATCAGCTCGACGACGATGTCGATCTCGGGGTCGGTCACCACCGAGAACGCGTCGTCGGTCAGCTTGACCCCACCGCCAGTGACCTTGCGCGCAAGCTCAAGGTTCTTGTCGGCCACAGTGGTGATGCGGATCGGGCGCCCGGCGCGACGGGTGATCTCCTCGGCGTTGCGTTTGAGGACGGTGAAGGTGCCGCCGCCGACGGTACCGATGCCAAGAAGGCCAACGTTGATGGGTTTCATTTTTGCGTCAGGAGTGAGGGATGAGGAGTCAGGAGGGAGGCGGCGCTGCGACCGCGTCCCGTTGGAGGCTCAGGTGCCGTGGCGCTTGCGATAGTTCTCGAGAAAGCGGGCGATGCGACCGATGGCGTCGCGCAGGTCGTCCTCGTGCGGCAGGAAGACCAGGCGGAAGTGGTCGGGGTGAGGCCAGTTGAAACCGGAGCCCTGCACCAGCAGCACACGCTCCTCCTCTAGCAATTCGGCGATGAAGGCCTGGTCATCCTCGATCGGATAGACCCTGGGATCCAGGCGCGGGAACATGTAAAGCGTGGCCTCCGGCTTGACGCAGGTGACGCCAGGGATCTTGTTGATCAGCTCCCACGCCAGGTCGCGCTGGCGGCGCATGCGTCCGCCTTCGGCGACCAGGTCGTCGATGCTCTGGTAGCCGCCGAGCGCGGTCTGGATCGCATACTGCCCAGGCACGTTGGCGCAAAGGCGCATCGAGGCCAGCATGTTGAGGCCTTCGATGTAGTCGGCGGCACGGCGCTTGTCGCCGCACACCACCATCCAGCCGGCGCGGTAGCCGCAGGAGCGGTAGTTCTTGGACAAGCCGTTGAAGATGATCGTCAGCACGTCCTCGGACAGCGCCGCCATCGAGGTGTGCTTGATGCCGTCGTACAGCACCTTGTCGTAGACCTCGTCCGCGTAAAGGATCAGGTCGTGCTCGCGGGCGAGCTCGACGATCTGCTTGAGCGTTTCCTCCGGATACACCGCACCGGTCGGGTTGTTCGGGTTGATGATCACGATCGCGCGCGTGTTGGGCGTGATCCGTGCGCGCATGTCCTCGATGTCGGGCAGCCAGCCCTTGCTCTCGTCGCACAGGTAATGCACCGGCCTGCCCCCCGACAGGCTCACCGCCGCGGTCCACAGCGGGTAGTCGGGGGCCGGTACCAGCACCTCGTCGCCAGCGTCGAGGAGCGCGTTCATCGCCATCACGATCAGCTCGGAGACGCCGTTGCCGATGTAGATGTCCTCGATGGTGACGCCCTTGATGCCTTTCTGCTGGGTGTAGTGCATCACCGCCTTGCGCGCGGAGAAAATGCCCTTGGAGTCCGAATAACCCGCCGCGTTGGGCAGATTGCGGATCATGTCCATCTGGATTTCTTCAGGCGAATCGAAGCCGAACGCGGCGAGGTTGCCGATGTTGAGCTTGATGATCTTGTGGCCCTCGTCTTCCATCTGCTTGGCGCGAACCAGCACGGGGCCGCGGATGTCGTAGCACACCTCGGCCAACTTGGCGGACTTGCGGATCGGACGCGGCGCTGCGCCTGCACTCGCCTCGGTCCTGGTCACCGGGTCCGGGGATACCGTCGCGAGTTCGAGAGTCTTCACCACTTTCATGCCAGTCCTTCCTGAGGGGTGGATAATCGCGCCGGCGTTTTCAGCGGCCGCAAAAGGTTGTTATCTTAGCCCCCCTCCCGCACTGCGGCAATTTTGCCTGCAGGCACGCGTTCCACAGGCGGCCGTCGAGCCCGCCGCGATCAGGACCGTACGATGAAGCTCTACCAGGACAAGAATGCCAGTTCCAACGTGGTCACCGGCTACGGCAACGACTACGTCATGATCAGCAAGATCCGCCACGAGGGTAACGTGCTCGTCAGCGCCGCCAGCGTCCTCAGCGGTTGGGCACCCGAAGCCGGCGGCGATCTCGCCGGACTACGTGCCGAGGATCTCGCCCAGGTGGCCGGGCTCGGCGCCGAGATCCTGATCGTCGGCACCGGCCGCCGCCAGCGCTTCCCCCAGCCGCAACTGATGCGCCCGCTGGTCGAGGCCCGCATCGGTTTCGAGTTCATGGACTTCGCCGCGGCCTGCCGCACCTACAACATCCTCGTCGGCGAGGGTCGTGCGGTGGTGCTCGGGCTTCTCTACGAGCGCTGAGTGGCGCGCGCCCCCTGCAACGCGGCTGTAACGCCCCTGCAAGAGGATGTTCACGCGGACGCGGGCTTTCGGCTAACCTGCTTCCGAGCGCGCACGTATCCCCCCGCCGCGGTCCGGCAGGGCGTGCGAGCCCCCTTACGAGCAGGAGAACCGATTGAGCGCCACCCCCGCCCCCGATTTCAGCCTGCCGGCCACCGGCGGCAACACCGTCACCCTGTCCGCGCTGCGCGGCCGCAAGCAGGTGATCTATTTCTACCCCAAGGACAACACGCCCGGGTGCACCAACGAGACGCGCGACTTCGGCGCGCTGCACGCGGACTTCGCGGCCGCAGGTTGCGACCTCCACGGGGTGAGCCGCGACAGCCTCAAGAGCCACGAGAACTTCAAGGCCAAGCTCGAACTTCCGTTCGAGCTGATCTCCGATCCGGACGAGAAGGCCTGCGAGGCCTTCGGCGTCATGAAGCTGAAAAACATGTACGGCAAGCAGGTGCGCGGCATCGAACGCAGCACCTTCCTGATCGATGCCGAAGGCAAGCTCGTGCGCGAATGGCGCGGCGTGAAGGTCCCCGGCCACGCCGAGGAAGTGCTCGCCGCCGCGCGCGCGCTCTGATCTTCACGACACCGGTCGCGGGCGCACGACGTGCATCCGCGACCCCGATGCCGCCCTGCCGTCCGGATCCCCCTTCATGCCCGCTACCCGCAAAGCCGCAGCAAGCACTGAACCCGCCACCACCAAAGCCGCTGCCGAAACGCCGGCGCGCCCGCGCCGTGCCGCTGCCCGCCGCACCCGCAAGCCGGAGGCTTGCAAGCTCTTCGTGCTCGACACCAACGTCCTGATGCACGACCCAACCAGCCTGTACCGCTTCGAAGAGCACGACCTCTACGTGCCGATCATGACCCTGGAGGAACTCGACAACAACAAGAAGGGCACCAGCGAGGTCGCGCGCAACGCGCGCCAGGCCAGCCGGATGCTCGACGAGATCGTGTCGGGCTCCGAGAATGGCATCGCCGCGGGCATCGCCCTGAAGTCCCCTTCGCGCGGCCTCGCTACCGGCCGGCTGCACCTGCAGACCGAGGCCATCGAGATCAAGCTGCCGCCCGCGCTGCCCACAGCGCGCGGCGACAACCAGATCCTCGCGGTGGCAATGTTCCTGGTCGAGAAACATCCGGGGCGCGACGTCATCCTGGTGTCGAAAGACATCAACATGCGCATCAAGGCGCGCGCACTCGGTCTCGCCGCACAGGACTACTTCAATGACAAGGTACTGGAGGACAGCGACCTGCTGTACACCGGCACCCGCGAGCTGCCCGCCGACTTCTGGGATACGCATGGGCGCGGCATGCAGTCATGGAAAGAGGAGGGCCGCACCTACTACCGGATCAGCGGCCCGCTCGTCGCCGAGATGCTGGTCAACGAGTTCATCTACCAGAACGGCGACGCCCAGTTGCAGGCCTGGGTGAAGGAAACTGAAGGTCGCAGCGCGGTACTCGAGACGCTCACCGACTACAGCCACCAGAAGAACAACGTGTGGGGCATCACCGCGCGCAACCGCGAACAGAACTTCGCGCTCAACCTGTTGATGAACCCGGAGATCGACTTTGTCACCCTGCTCGGTCAGGCCGGCACGGGCAAGACCCTGCTCACGCTTGCCGCCGGTCTCACCCAGGTGCTGGAATCGAAGCGCTACAGCGAGATCATCATGACGCGCGTCACGGTGCCGGTGGGCGAGGATATCGGCTTCCTGCCCGGCACCGAGGAAGAGAAAATGGCACCGTGGATGGGCGCGCTCGAGGACAACCTCGAGGTGCTCAACGGCACCGCGGGCGAAGGCGGGGACTGGGGGCGCGCCGCAACCCGCGACCTGATCCGCAGCCGGATCAAGATCAAGAGCCTGAACTTCATGCGCGGGCGCACCTTCCTCAACAAGTACCTGATCATCGACGAGGCGCAGAACCTCACCCCCAAGCAGATGAAGACCCTGATCACGCGCGCCGGCCCCGGCACCAAGGTGATCTGCATGGGCAACATCGCGCAGATCGACACGCCCTACCTCACCGAGGGCTCGTCGGGCCTCACCTTCGTCGTCGATCGTTTCAAGGGGTGGCCTCATTCCGGCCACATCACGCTGCAGCGCGGCGAGCGCTCGCGCCTGGCCGACCACGCCGCCGAGGTGCTCTGAGCCGGCCGAGGCAATTCGCATCGCCCACCGCAGGGGCGCCGGAAGGCGCGAACGCGGCGCGCTAACCTATAATCGGCCGATCGCCTCGATTACGGTCCGCTCATGAGCAACAACGCCGCCAACCTGCTGGTGGGAGCCAGCACTGACTTCCTGCGCAACTTCTCTCCTTTCAACAGCATGGAGGCCGAAGCGCTCGCCTTTCTGGCGGCACGCGCGGTGCTCGGCTTCCATCCGCGTGGCGCAGACATCCTGACCCCTGAAGCGGGCGTACCGACCCATTTCTACATCGTCCAGCGTGGCAAGGTCCAGGCCCGCCAGAGCGGGCAGGCCACCGTCACCGAGTACACCAGCCTCACGCTCGGAGCCGGGGAGTGCTTCCCGATCGGTGCGATCTCCGCGCGCCGGCCTTCGACCAACGCCTATGTCGCAGTCGAGGACAGCTTCTGCTTCCAGATCAGCGCCGACGATTTCCTGCACCTGATGCAGATCAGCCCGGTGTTCCACCTGTTCTGCACGCAATACATCGCCAGCCTGCTCACCCAGTCGCGCCAGCAACTGCAGAGCACCTTCGCCCAGCGCGCTGCCGAGCAGCAGACCATGACCACCGCGCTCGGCAAGCTGATCAAGCATGACCCGGTCTTCGTCACCCCCGACACAGTGACGCGCAGCGCGCTCGAGCACATGGCCGAGTTGCACCTGGGCTGTATGGTGGTGGTCGACGATACGCGCCGCCCGGTCGGCATCCTGACCCAGAGCGACCTGCTGCCGCGGGTCATCCTCGCCGGCTTCGACCTCGCACGTCCGATCGGCGAGCTGATGACCGCCAACCCGCACCAGTTGCCAGCGAGCGCGTCGGCCTACGACGCCGCGCTCGAGATGGCCACCCACGGGGTACGCCACCTGCTGGTGGTGGATTCGGACGGCGTGCTGCTCGGCGTGGTGTCCGAGCGCGACCTGTTCTCGCTGCAGCGCATCAGCCTGCGCCAGATCCGCGCCGGCATCGATAACGCCGCCGACCTCGAGGCCCTGCAGCGGGCGAGCAAGGACATCCGCCAGCTCGCCCTCAACCTCATCGCTCAGGGCATCGGCGCCGAACAGCTCACCCAGTTCATCTCGGCCCTCAACGACGCGCTCACGCGGCGGATCATCAACCTGGCGCGCGAGCGTCACGATCTGGTCGGGATCGACTTTGCCTGGTTCGCCTTCGGCTCCGAGGGGCGACACGAGCAGACCCTGTCCACCGACCAGGACAACGGCATTATCTTCCGCTGTGCCGAGACAACCCGGCTCAAGGACATCCGCCAGCGCCTGATCGCGTTTGCGCACAAGGTCAACGAAGACCTCGCGGCTTGTGGCTTCCCGCTGTGCAAGGGCAACATTATGGCGAGCAACCCGGAGCTCTGCCTCACCCTCGACGAGTGGAAGTCCCGCTTCGGAGACTGGATCCGCGAGCCCGATCCGCAAGCCCTGCTCAACGCCTCCATTTTCTTCGACTTTCGTGTGCTGTACGGCAACGAGCGCTTCGGCAATCAGTTGCGCAGCGCGCTCAACCGCGCAGCCAAGGGTAACAGCGCGTTCCTACGCATGATGGCGGCCAACGCGCTGCAGGTCCTCCCACCGCTCGGCCGCATCCGCGATTTCGTGGTCGAGGAAGACGGCACCATCGATCTCAAGAAGTCTGGCGCACGGCTCTTCGTCGACGTGGCACGCATCCTCGCCCTGCGCATCGGCGTCGAGTCGAGCAGCACCGTTCAGCGCCTGCGCCAGGCGAGCGCGAAGATGGGCATCTCACCCGAGGAAGTGTCCGCGATCGTCGATGGCTTCAACTTCATCCAGTTGCTGCGCCTGCGCTCGCAGCACCTCGAAAGCGAACACGACTCCGACGGGGATAACCGCATCAACCCTGAGTCGCTCAACGAACTCGACCGCCGCATCCTCAAGGAAGCCTTCCGCCAGGCGCGCAAGCTGCAATTGCGGCTCAAGCTGGACTATCAGCTATGAACTGGCTCTCCCGAATCAGGGCCGCACGTGGCGGCCAGCAGGCGCTGAACGCCGAAGCCGTCGAGGCGCTCGAGCATTGGCAGGCGCTCGCAGAGCCCGCGCACGCACAACCTTTCTTCGAAACGCGCTACGTGGTGCTCAACACCGAGGCAACCGGGCTCGACCTCGACCGCGACCGCCTGCTCGCGGTGGGCGCGATCGGCGTCGACAGCGGCCTGATCCACCTCGTGGACGCCTACTACGCTGCGCTCGAACCCTCGCCGGGCGAAGCCCTCGCCGGGCTGCTCGGCTTTGCCGGACGCTGCCCGCTGGTGGTATTCAACGCCAACTTCAACCGCAACATGCTAGAGCGCGCGCTGGCCAGGCACCTCGGCCTGGCGGCGGACTTCGTCTGGGTGGATCTGTACTTCCTTCTACCGTCGCTGTTTCCCGAGCGCCTCGAGCGCCCCGGCCGCCTTGCCGACTGGATGGCCGCGTTCGAGATCGAGACCTTCCAGCGCCATCACGCGCTCGGCGACGCATGGGCGATCGCGCAGCTCTTTCTGGCTGCGCAGTCACGTGCCCTCGCGCTCGGCGTCACCAACCCCAAGGCGCTGGCCGAGCACGCCCAGGCCTACCGGCAAAAACTCAAGATCTGAGCGGCGCTGCCGAAGGATGTGTCTGTCGGGCGAGCTCGGCGGACATTTCTTCTTTACAGGGGCCGAGCTCATGCGTATATTCCGCCGAATGCTTTTTCGACCCATTCTTCTCACCCTGCTCGCGTCATTCGCGATCGCCGTTCCAGCGCAGGCTGCCGAGCCTGCCAAGCCCCTCTCCGCCGGGGCTCAGGTCGAGCGTTCCGCCCTCGACGAGTACGCCAGTGCAGCCGAACAACTGGCTGACGAGGCGCTCTCCTACCTCGGGATCCGCTATCGTTTCGGCGGCACTTCTCCCGCCACCGGCCTCGACTGCAGTGGCCTCGTGCTCAACGTGTTCCGCAACGCAGTCGGTCTCGATCTGCCCCGCACCGCCCGCGAAATGGCCGACCTTGGCGACAGGATCGGCAAGCACGACCTCCAGCCGGGCGATCTGGTGTTCTTCAACACCATGCGCCGGACCTTCTCCCACGTGGGCATCTACCTCGGCGACGGCAAGTTTGTGCACGCCCCGTCAAGCGGGGGGCGGGTGCGTGTGGAAAACATCGCGACCGCTTATTGGGCAAAGCGCTTCAACGGCGCCCGCCGGCTGGTGGATGACGACGCGCCGGGGATGAGCACAGCACTGATCAGCGCACGCTGATCAACGGTGAACGGAAAAGGCCCGGGCAACGCCGGGCCTTTTCCGTTCACAGGCCTCCCTTCATCAGCGTCGCCCCGGCCTGCGCGCGCATGCCTGCGGACAATCTGCGCATCGACTGCCGATCTGGCGATCGAGCGCCTGCTGCAATGCGCAGCTCGATCGCCTGCAGCACACCACCTTCACCCCCTGCTTGCCAGCCGCCTCGCGAAAGCGCTGCATGACGTTGTGGCCAAGGAAATCGGTGAACAGGATCACCATTCCGATTCCGCTCGGCAAAGGCGCGCTGCGGCGCTGGTGGCTGGTGTCGCGCCCGCTGACGTGGGCAGCGATGCGGATTCCGAAATTCTGCAATACTTCTGGGATGTTACCGAGGCGGTCGGCACCGACGAGCAGAGCGTTCATGAAGACTCCTTGTTGCGAATAATTCTCAACGATAATGAAGTGAATGCGATCTATTTGCAACTGCGAATCTTTATCGTTACTATCTTTCTACCGTCACCCACTGGAAGGTTCGCCAACATGATGAAGAAAGCCCTACTCGCCTCCCTCCTCGCCTCGTTTGGGCTCGCCGGCACTGTCGGCGCTGCGGAGCTCAACATCTACTCCGCCCGCCATTACCAGACCGATGAGGAGCTTTACGGCAACTTCACAAGGCAGACCGGGATCAAGATCAACCGCATCGAGGCCAAGGAAGACGAACTCCTCGAGCGCATCCGTACCGAAGGTGCAAACAGCCCCGCCGACATCTTCGTCACGGTCGACGCATCGCGCCTCGCCAAGGCCGACGAACTCGGCATCTTCGCGCCGGTGAAGTCGGCCGAACTCGAGGCGCGCATCCCCGCGCACCTGCGTGCGCCGAACTGGTTCTCGTATTCAACCCGTGCGCGCGTGATTGTGTACAACCCGGAAGCGATCAAGGCGGAACAGGTGCAGACCTACGAGCAGCTTGCAGATCCCGCCCTGAAGGGGCAGGTGTGCACCCGCTCGGGCAGCCACCCCTACAACCTCTCGCTCGGCGCGGCGATGGTCAAGCACAACGGCGCTGAAGCGACCGAGAACTGGGCGAGGGGCATCGTCGCCAACTTCGCGCGTGCGCCCAAGGGCGGCGATACCGATCAGATCCGTGCCGTGGCCGCCGGCGAGTGCGGCGTCGCGATCGCCAACAGCTACTACCTAGCCCGCCTGATGAACTCCTCCAAACCCGAGGATCAGGCCGTGGTCGCGAAGATCAAGGCCGTCTGGCCCAACCAGGCGACCTGGGGCACGCACATCAACGTGTCCGGCGCCGGCATGCTCAAGCACGCGCCCAACAAGGACGCAGCAGTCAAGTTCCTGGAATATCTCGCCTCGGACCAGGCGCAACAGTACTTCGCCAATGGCAATAACGAGTGGCCGGCGGTCACTGGCGTGAAGGTGGACAACCCGGCGCTGACCACGCTGGGCAGCTTCAAGGCCGACACCCTGCCGATCGGAGCGCTCGCGGACACAATCGCCGAAGCCCAGCGCATCTTCGACCGCGCCGGCTACCGCTGATCCGCAATCTCCGTGGCGACCGGGGTCTCCCCGGCGGCCACCGGGGCGCCGTCCGCCACCCCGGTGGCCGCCAGCACGACGCGGTTGCGGCCTGCGCGCTTCGCCGCATAGAGCGCTTCGTCGGCGCGCGCATAGGACGCCTCGTAACCTTCGTCCGCAGCATCGAGCATGGTCGCGCCGATGCTGACCGAAAAGCTCAACGACCCCGATTCGATGGTCGCCGGCGTCTCCGCCACCACGCGCCGCACTCGCTCGGCGACGCGCAACGCCCCGAGCGAATCGATGCAGGGCAGCAGGATGGCGAACTCCTCGCCGCCGAGGCGGGCGAACACGTCGGCTTCACGCAGCTGCGCGCTGACCGTCGCGGTGAAATGCCGCAGCACCTCGTCTCCGGCAGCGTGGCCGTGGGTATCGTTGACGCGCTTGAAGAAGTCGAGGTCGAGCAGCAGCAGCCCGGCAGGCGACTGGTTGCGGCGCACGCGACCGAGCTCGCTGCGCACGACCTCCACGAAATGACGCCGGTTCCACAACCCGGTCAGCGGATCGCTGGTCGCGAGCTGAAGCAGGCTCTCCTCCATCGCCTTGCGCTGCGAGATGTCCTGATGGATGCCGACCATGCGCAGGGGCGCGCCGGTTTCGCTCCGATCGAGTACCCGGCCTGCGGCGAGCACCCATACCCAGTGCCCACGCTTGTGCTTGAGCCGGTATTCCGCGCGGTAGGCGTCGACGATGCCGCGCAGGTGGGGTTCGAGCGAGGCGCGGATGTCGCGCCAATCGTCTGCATGAACGAGGGACTCCCAGGTCGATATGCTGGACGGCAGCTCATCCACCGTGTACCCCAGCATGCGCCCCCACACGGGACTGAAAGTCGCGCGTCCACTCGGCACGTCCCAGTCCCACAAGCCGAGTTCGGCTCCCTCCAGCGCCAGCATCAGCCTGCGCTCGCGTTCGGCGATCTGTTCGCGCACCTTGCGCCGTTCGGTGAAGTCGCGACTGATGCGAATCTCGCCCAGCTGCCCACCTGCCGCGTCGAAGTACGGCGTGCGTAGCGTATCGAGCAGTCGCAGCGTGCCGTCGGCGGCCTCCAGCCACTCTTCGTGACGCTCGGCAGTGGCCACCGGGCCAGGCCCCGCCTCGGCCAGCGGCAGGCGCCCGCCGAAAACGTCAGCATCGCTTCGTCCGACGATATCGACCTCGGCAAGGCCATAGGCGTCGGCAAAGGCCTTGTTGCACCCGAGATAGCGACCGTTACGGTCACGAAAGGCAATCAGGTCCGGCACCGAGTCGATCAGCCCGCGCAGCAGCGCCCGCTCTGCCGCGAGCGCACGCTGTGGCGCGCGCACCCCGGAGACGAACACCGCGCGGTAGATCATCGCGAAGGCAGCAAACTTGTAAGCATGGCCGAGCATGTTGTGAATGTCGTCCACGCCCGCGTAGCGCGCGAAATGGAGCTCGGCGAGCGTCATCGTGAACGCCGCCGCGGCAAGCCAGCCCGCCACCGCTTCGCCATCGGCCCGCGCTCGGCGCCAGAGCGCGACCGCCGCCAGCAGGTAAAGTGCGGCGAGCGCATGCTCCGCGCCCGACTTGAACGGCGTCACCCCCCGGCCTTCCTCGAATCCGGCCGGCAGCGCATCCGGATGGGCAAGGACGAACCAGCTCCATGCCACCGTGAGCGCGATCGCACCCAGCGTGGCCACGACGCCCGCCCGGCCGGTACCCTCCCGCTCGGGCAGCAACGCATGGGCGAGCAGGGCAAGAGCGCCGACGAGGCGCGCCATCAGCCAGAACTGGATCGCCTTGTCCGCACTGTTCTGCGTGAAGAAGGGTGGCATGCCCGGATAGGACAGCATGTGCGCGAAGTCCAGCAGCCCGACCGCCAGACTGGCCGCACCGAGCCACACCAGACGGCCACCGCGCTGCGTTCGGCGCAGGTTCCAGCCGAGCGCGAACACGATGCCCGCGATGACGATCGCGAAGGTCTCGAGCGCGGTGTGCAGTGGCAGATATTGTTGCGGAGCGGCAAAAAGACGCGCCGGCGGCAGCAGGACGCTGAGCGCAAAAAGAAGGGCTAGCGCCATCATCGACCACAGCGGATGGCGAAACCCCGCTGGCGCAGGAACGTGCGTGCTCATGACCGGCCGCCGACGCCTCCGCTTCCCAGCGCGCGCAAGGGCGAACGATCGACTGACGTCGTCAGCGATCGGTTCGAAAAGTTGGAGCGTAGGTGCGCAAACATCTTGTAATTATGCATCATTGACGGTACGCGGCGCGCGTACGACTGTGCAGACGCGGGCGCGGTGCACACCGGCCATTGGAGCAGCTGGCTCGCTTCGCGGGCGCGCAGTCTGCGCTCGCACGTGCAGCCGCGGGATGTCGGACAGACTTGCCGTACGCCTGCAACTGTTGCAAATAACCGACACCACACCTCGCCCCGCGGCGCTAAGTTGCTTACCTCACCCTTCCGCGGAGTACGAACCATGCCCAGGACCCTGATCGAACCCTTCCGCATCAAGAGCGTGGAGCCGATCCGCATGACCACACGCGACGAGCGCGAGCGCCTGCTGGAAGCGGCGCGGCTCAACGTGTTCCGCCTGCGCGCCGAGGACGTGCTCATCGACTGGCTGACCGACTCCGGCACCGGCGCGATGTCCACCCGGCAGTGGGCGGCGATCATGGAGGGCGACGAGAGCTATGCCGGCGCGCGCAGCTTCTACCGCCTGCAGGCGGTGATCCGCGAACTCACCGGAATGGAGCATTTCTTGCCCACCCACCAGGGCCGCGCGGCCGAGAAGGTGTTGTTCACCGCCGTGTGCAAGAAGGGCGACGTGGTGCCGAACAACTGCCACTTCGACACCACCCGCGCCAATCTCGAATATCTCGGCGTCGAGGCCCTCGACCTGGTCATCGCCGAGGGCCTGCAGCCGGCGCTCATTCATCCCTTCAAGGGCAACATCGACCTCGATCGCGTCGACGACCTGCTGCGCAACCGTGGCGAGCGCATCCCCTTCGGCATGATCACGGTGACCAACAACACCGGCGGCGGTCAGCCGGTGTCGATGGCCAACCTGCGCGCCTACTCAGAGTTGCTGCATCGGCACGGCAAGCCGCTGATCATGGACGTGTGCCGCTTCGCCGAGAACGCGATGTTCATCAAGATGCGCGAGCCGGGCTACGTGGACGTACCCATCAAGGCCATCGTGCAGGAGATGTTCGCGCTCGCTGACGGCTGCACGATGAGCGCGAAGAAGGACGGCATGGTCAATACCGGTGGCTTCATCGTGCTGCGCAGCGAGGAATGGCTGGACGCGGCGCGCAACATGCTGATCCTCACCGAGGGCTTCCCCACCTACGGCGGGCTCGCCGGGCGCGATCTCGAGGCGCTCGCCGTCGGCCTGCTCGAAGGCATCGACGAGGACTACCTGCGCTACCGCCTGCGCACCGCCGAGTACCTCGGCGAACGGCTCGAGGCCGCGGGCATCGGCATCGTCCGCCCCACCGGTGGCCACGCGGTGTACATCGATGCGCGCAGCATCCTGCCCGACATGCCGGTCGAGCACTACCCGGCGTGGGCGCTGTGCAACGCGCTCTACCTGCAGGGGGGGATCCGCGGCGTGGAGATCGGCTCGGTGATGTTCGGCAAGCACCGCGACGACGGCGCCGAGAGCTTCCACAGCATGGAACTGGTGCGTCTGGCCTTCCCGCGCCGTATGTACACCCAGTCGCACTTCGACTACGCAGCCGAGGTGATCGCAGAGGTCAAGGACGACGCGAAGCGGATCCGCGGCGTGCGCATCACCCGGCAACCCCCCTTCCTGCGTCACTTCACCTGCGAGTGCGACTGGGTGTGAGTCCCCGTCACCCCCGCGCCCATCATCCGGATAATCCACCGCGAGACTGCACATGAAGCTGCGCGCCGTCCTGCTCCTCACCGTCCTCGTCGCCCTCCTCGCCTCGGGCATTGCGCCCTATGATCGCGGCGTGTGGTGGGCGGAGGTGGCGCCGGTATTGATCGCGGCACCGATCCTGGTCGTCACTGCGCGGCGTTTTCCGCTGACACCGCTGGCCTGCGGCCTGATCGCATTCTTCGCGCTGATCCTGATCCTCGGTGGTGCCTACACCTATGCGCGCGTGCCGATCGGTTTCGTCGTGCAGGACTGGTTCGATCTTGCGCGCAATCCTTACGACCGCTTCGGACACTTCTTCCAGGGCGTCACCCCGGCGATCCTCGGGCGCGAACTGCTGCTACGCACCTCACCGCTGCGGCCCGGCAAGTGGCTGTTCGCCCTCATGACGCTGAGCTGCGTGGGAATCAGCGGCCTGTATGAACTGGTCGAGTGGGCCGCCGCCGAACTATGGGCGGACGGCGCGGTGGAGTTCGTGGGCATGCAGGGCGATCCGTGGGACGCCCAGGCCGACATGCTGATGGCGTTGACGGGGGCAATGCTGGCGCAGGGGCTCCTCGGCCGGGTGCACGACCGCCAGCTCGGGCGCTTGTCGCAGGCGGGCGGCAAGCGGCTCGGTCACGGGTCGTCAAAGACTCAGTAAGAGCGCGCCGCGTGCGCCGCGGTCCGCCCGCCGGACGCCGCCGGGCGCGGGAGAGGCCGCCACTTCGTGACGCTCCAGCACGCCGCGCGCACCGAAAAACGCGCGCTCAGGCTTTGGGCTCGAGCTCGCTGCGGCCGATTGCGTCCACCTCGCGCTTGAGCGCCAGGCGATCGAGTTTTTCGATCGGCAGGCTCAGGAACAGGCGCAGACGATTGACGATCTGGTTCTCGATCTGGCTGAAGGCGCGCCGGATGCGCGTGTCGTCGCCGATCACCGCAACCGGATCGGCGAAGCCCCAGTGCGCGCTGATCGGCTGCCCCGGCCAGCTCGGACAGACCTCGCCTGCAGCCTTGTCGCAGACCGTGATCACGAAATCCATCTGCGGCGCGTCGGGCGTGGCGAATTCATCCCAGCTCTTGCAGCGCAGCCCGCTGGTGTCGTGCTGCTTGGTGCGAAGCACGTCGAGGGTCATCGGATGCACCTCGCCGCGAGGATGGCTGCCCGCACTCCAGGCCTTGAACCGCCCCTTGCCCAGTTCGTTGAGCAGGGCCTCGGCGATGATGCTGCGCGCCGAGTTGCCGTGGCAGAGGAAGAGCACGTTATAGATCTTCTGGGTCATTTCGGAGTGTTCCCGGGAAATACGCAAGGAGGTCTCGCTGCCGCGGGCCGATCCCGGCCGGGCAGGTGCGCGATAATACTTCAAACATTATTGAAATTTTATGAAGCTTTTGCGGCGCAGTGGCGCCCCACCATCGCGCTGCCGCATGGACGACCGTTGCACATTGCGCCACACTGCCGCGGACTCCGAGGTTGGCGCGGCACCTCCTGTCCGTTTGCCACTCACCGCGTGGAGCGCCCGTCAGCGATGCGTTCGGACGAACTCGATTTCCACTCCCTGATCGATTTCCTGCCCGAAAGCGGCTCGATCCGCTTCTGCGGTCGGCGCGCGATCCTGGTTCACGCCGACTCGATGGGGGCCTTGCGCAAGGAGCTGGTCGAAACCTTGGGCAACGAGATAGCCAAGGTCATCCTCACCCGCTATGGCTTCAGTTGCGGCTACGAGGACGCCGAACTGCTCGCCGCCTACATGCACCCCGACAGCCTCGAGGAGTTCATCCTCGGCGGGCCGCGCACTCACATGTTCTCCGGTATCGCCCAGGTCGAGCCAGACCGCCTCGAGCTGGACCGTGCACACGGCCACTACCGCATGAGCGGGCGCTGGCGCCATTCCTACGAGGCCGAGCAGCACCTGCGCCTGTTCGGTCGCGCCGACGAACCGGTGTGCTGGACCCTCACCGGCTACGCCTCGGGCTTTGCCTCGCGGGTGCTCGAAGCCGACATGATCTGCGTCGAGACCGCCTGCGAAGGTCGCGGCGACCCGCACTGCGCATGGACGCTGATGAACGCCAGCGACTGCGCGCCCGAGCTCGCCGGCCTGCGCGAATACTTCAAGCCGCTCAACCTGCGTGACCGCCTCAACCTGCTCGAAAGCCGCGTGCACGAGCGCACGCGCGAACTCGAGGCCTCCGAGCAGCGCTACCGCAACCTGATCGAGGATCTGCCCGAGATGGCGTTCGCGCTCCACGCCTCGGGCCGCCTGCTGCATCTGAACAAGGCCGCCCGTCAGCGCCTGGGGGTGCGCGAGGCACAACTGCCCGCATTGCGCCTCAAGGACCTGGTGCTGCCGGACTACACCGCACGTGCCACCGCTTTCCTGAAGGAGATCGCCGCACGCCGCACCACCACCACACTCGACCTGGTGATGCGCGATGCAGCCGGACAAGCTTTCCCGGTGCGCTTGCAGGTCGAGCCGGTACTCAAGGACGAGCGCATCGTCGGCTACAGCGGGCTGGCGCTCGACATCAGCGCCCAGCTCGAGCGCGAACGCGAGCTGACCGAGTACGCGCGCCGGATCGAATCGCGCGAGCAGCAGATCCAGGACGTGATCAACGAAGCGGTGTACATCCTCGATGGCCAGGGGCGGCTGAGCTTCGTCAATGCGCGCATGGCCGAGCTGCTCGGCACCGCTGCCGAGGCAACGATCGGCCGGCGCGTGGGCGACTTCATGGCGGCCGCGTCCGCGCTGCGCATCGAGAAGGATTTCGCGCGTCGCATCGCCGGCGACTCCAGCCGTCCGTTCGAGATCGTGCTGCCCGGGCGCGACGGCGGCAGCGTCGTGCTCGAGGTCAACTCCACCCGCTTCGTCGGCCAGGACATCGCCGACGGCGTGATCGGCGTGGCGCGCGACATCACCGCCCGCCGCCAGATGGAACGCGAACTCGCGCAGGCCAACCGGCTGAGCGCACTCGGCCAGTTCGCCTCAGGCGTGGCACATGAGATCAACAACCCGCTCGGCCTGGTCTCGGGTTACGCCGAGGAGCTGCAGGCCCTGCTCGACGAGTGCGCGCCGGAGGGCGAAAACCCGCGTTTCACACAGCTGCGTCGCGGCCTCGCGACCATCCAGCAGCAGGCCCACCGCTGCAAGGCGATCACCGACAACCTGCTCGCCTTCTCGCGCCGCCAGAGCGCCATGCCCGAAGCGCTCGACGTCGGCCTCTTCCTTGCCGAGCGGCTGGCCTTCTTCAACGATGCCGGTCTCACGCGCGGGATCGAGCTCGCGGTCGACATCGCGCCCGGGCTGCCGCCAGCGCTCGGCAGCCCTGCGCTGCTCGAGCAGGTGGTGCAGAACCTGATCAAGAACGCGTGCGATGCGATGAACGGCAGCGGGCGCATCGACATCGTGGCGCGCGCCGGCGCCGACGGCGTGGAGATCGAGATCGGCGACAGCGGACCGGGGCTGCCGGCGGGCATCATCGAACACGTGTTCGACCCCTTCTTCACCACCAAGGCGCCGGGCAAGGGCACCGGGCTCGGGCTGTCGATCTGCTATGCGATCATGAACGAACTGCGCGGCCGCATCGGCTGCGGCAACCGCGCCCAGGGCGGCGCCTGGTTCCGCCTGCTGCTGCCACTGGCCGACGAGGGCGCGGGAGGCGCCGCGAATGAGTGAAAAGCACGTCCTCATCGTCGACGATGAGGAGCTCTACCGCGAACTGCTCTGCGGCCGCCTCGGACGCCAGGGTTACCGGGTCAGCGAGGCCGCCGACGGCGAGGCCGCGCTGCGCTGTATCGAACACGCCGACGTCGATCTGGCGCTGATCGACATCAAGATGCCGGGCATGGACGGAATCGAGCTGCTCGAACGCATCAAGCGCCTCGCGCCGCGGGTGGAGGTGGTCGTGCTCACCGGCCACGGCAGCATCGACAGCGCGATCGCGGCGATGAAGCTGGGCGCCTTCGACTATCTGACCAAGCCCTACCAGCTCACCGAACTCGACCTGATCGTCGCGCGCGCGCTCGAACGCAGCGCGTTGGCCCGCCGCTGCGATGCGCTCTCGGTCGAGGTGCAGCGCCTGCGGCGGAGTGAGGACGAGGGCATGATTGGGCACAGCGCGCCGTGGCAACAGATGCTCGAGCGCGTACGCCGTGCTGCCCCGCTCGATGTGCCAGTGCTGATCACCGGCGAGAGCGGCGCCGGCAAGGAGGTGGTCGCTGCCGCCCTGCATCGCTGGAGCCGGCGCGCCGGCGAGGCCTACGTGCCGGTAAACTGCGGGCTGCTCGAAGGCGAACTGGTGGAAAGCGAACTTTTTGGCCACCGGCGTGGCGCCTTCACCGGAGCCAGCGCCGACCGCGAGGGTCTGTTCGAGGTCGCCAGCGCCGGCACGCTCTTCCTCGACGAGGTCGGCGAACTGCCCGCCGCCTGCCAGGCCAAGCTGCTGCGCGTGCTCGACAGCGGCGAGTTCCGCCCGCTCGGCGCCAGCGCGCAGCGCCGCACCGGTGCGCGCGTGATTGCCGCCACCCATCGCGACCTCGATGCAACGGTCGCCGCGGGGCGCTTTCGCCACGACCTGCTGTTCCGGCTCAACGTGGTGCATATCGTCGTGCCGCCCTTGCGCGCACGGCGCGACGACATCCCGCTCCTGGTCGAGCATCTGCTGCAGCGCGCGGCGCGGCGCAACGCGAGCGCACCGGCGCCGCGCGTGGACCAGGCGGCGCTGCAGCGCCTGGTCGACTATCCCTGGCCAGGCAACGTGCGCGAACTGCGCAACGTGGTCGAGCGCCTGCTGGTGTTCGCCGAGCGCGACATCATCGACGCCGCCCTTGTCGACTCCGTGCTCCATCCCGCCGCTGCGCCCGTCCCCACCCGCACCGGCGGCGGTTTCGAGCGCATCGTCGCGCTCGCCGACATGGAGCAGGCCTACATCCGCTGGGTAGTGGACAGCCTGGACGGCAACGTCAGCGCCGCCGCCGCCAGGCTGGGCATCGCGCGCTCGACGATCTACCGCCTGCTGCGCGTGCAGCCCGAGGACAGGCACGGCGGCGACTGAACGCGGGTTATAGGGAAGGGTTCGCGGCTTCCGCCGCTCCTGCGGAAAGCCGATGCCGCCCCGAGCGCGCGGCAGGAGCGCCGGAAGCCGCGAAGCTTGCCGTGCGCCGCGCCTGAGCGAGCGGCCGCGCTGCGGTTCTCGTGGGCGCGGCGCGGCCGCGGGCGGGTCGATGGGAGCGCCTTGCGATCGCGGCAGAGACGGCGCCCCCGTGCGATGGTCCGGGCACTGGATCCGGCGCCCCGGGTCGGGTGAAGCGGCGTGCAACGCTGTCGCAAAACACGACACTTACGCCGCATGCCGTGCCACCCGGGCGATCGAGCGCGACATCAACGCAAATCACGCCGCAGCTGTCGCATTCTGCAACAAAGCCCACCCCCTTCCCACACCCGGGCCAGCACCCTCGGAAGTCCCGGAATTGTTGGCCTTTCAACAATTTGATGCACCCTGGCCCGCCACTTGCTTTGATGACCTGCGACGGGGATCCATACCCCTGCTACGGAGGAGATCCATGCATTCGACAGCCAGAACCATCCTTGCCGGCCTCGCGCTGGCGTGCACGCAGGCCGCAGTCGCCGCCGACCAGTCGGTCGAGGCGCGCGACCCGACCTACGCCAAGGTGTGCAGCTATTGCCACGACAAGGGAATCGGCCCGGCGATCGTCGGTCGCCAGTTGCCGACGGTCTACATCGAGAACGTGGTGCGCCACGGGTTTCGCGCGATGCCGAGCTTCCGCCCCACCGAGATCGACAACGCAGCACTCGCCAGCGTTGCGCGCTGGGTATCGGAATCGGCCGCGGCAAAGAAATAGGAGGCGGTGATGAACAGACGCGAATTCTTCCGACGCGCTGGCGGCGGCGTGCTGCTCGGCGCGCCGCTGGCCACGCTGCCCTCGGCTGCCTCGGCATTCTCAAGGGCGACGAGCGCAGATGGGGTGCCCCTGCAGGTGATCGGCCAACTCGACCGGCCGGCCGCGATCGCACTGGCGCAGCAGCTCGCCGCGGCACTCGGCAGCGCCGGGCGTGCCGCCCCCCTGCAGCAGCGTGACGGTGCAGCGCTGCGCCAACTCGACCAGCTCGATGCACTGCTCGCACTGCCGCGTGGCACCCATTTGCTCGGCGTGATGGACGATGCTTCGGCGGTTGTGTTCCAGGCGGTGGCGGCCAGTCGCGGCGCCCACCTGCTCGCCCACGGCCATCATCGCCTCGGCGCGGGCAGCACGCGCCATGCCTGCACCGCCACCGCGTGCGGCGAGGCGCTCGCCTGGCGCGAAGCGGCCACCCGCCCGGGCACACATGTTGAAGCCTTCTACCGCGCCGCGCTCGGCAGCGGCCAGGGACCGGCACACGCATCAAGCATCGATCCGGCCCTGGCGGGTGCAACCGATACGCTCGCCTCCTTCCTGATCCGGCTGTGAACCCGCAGCCTTCCCACACTCGGCCCCCCATTTGCCTTCCGCACCCGGAGACACCATGAACACACCCCAGCGCAACGTGCTGCCCAAGGGCGTCAGCGCAAGCGACTTCGAGCTCGCGCTCAGCGAGATCCGCGCGATCGTCGGCGCCGATCACGTCCTCGCCGAGGGCACCGCCCTCGCCCCCTACAACAAGATCATGATGGCCGTTCCCGACGAACAGCACGCGCCTTCGGCAGCGGTGATGCCCGAGAGCGTCGAGCAGGTACAGGCGATCATGCGCGTGCTGAACGAGCGCCGTGTCCCGGTCTATCCGATCTCCACCGGCAAGAACCTCGGTTACGGTTCGGCCGCCCCGGTCGAGCGCGGCCAGCTGGTCATGGACCTGCGCCGCATGAACCGCATCCTCGACGTGGACGCCGACCTGTGCACCGCGCTGGTCGAGCCCGGCGTAACCTACCAGCAACTCTACGACTACCTGCAGGAGAAAAAGCTGCCGCTGTGGTTCTCCTGCCCGGCACCGTCGGTGATCGCCGGCCCGCTCGGCAACATGGTCGACCGCGGCGTCGGCTACACCCCGTACGGCGAGCACTTCCTGTTCTCGTCCGGCATGGAGGTTGTGCTCGCCGACGGCGAGGTGCTGCGCACCGGCATGGGCTCGATGCCTGGCTCCAACACCTGGCAGGTGTTCAAGTGGGGCTACGGGCCGACGCTGGACGGCATCTTCACCCAGTCCAACTACGGCATCGTCACCAAGATGGGCATGTGGCTGATGCCGGCCCCGCCCGACTACCGCCCCTTCCTGATCCAGTACCCGGAAGACACCGACATCACCAAGATCGTCGAGGCGTTGCGCCCGCTGCGGATCGCGATGGTGATCCCCAACGCGGTGGTGATCGCGCACACCCTGTGGGAGGCGCCCTGCTCCAAGGTCAACCGCGCCGACTACCACCCGGGCCCGGGTGCGATCAGCGACGAGGCGGTGCAGAAGATCCGCAAGGATCACAACCTCGGCGCCTGGAACGTGTACGCCGCGCTCTACGGCACGCCGGAGACCAATGCCGCGAACTGGAAGATCATCGAAGCGGTGGCGGCGGCGACCGGCGGCACCCTGATCACCGAGTCGGCCGACCAGGGCGGGCGTGCCACCCAATACCGCTTCGACCTCATGAAGGGCAAACCCAACCTCGGCGAGTTCGACCTCTACAACTGGCGTGGGGGTGGCGGTTCGATGTGGTTCGCCCCGGTGTCGCAGGCCAAGGGCAGCGAAACGCTCAAGCAGATGCAGCTGGCCAAGAACATCCTCGCCAAGTACGGCTTCGACTACGTCGGCGAATTCATCGTCGGCTGGCGTGACATGCACCACGTGATCGACCTGCTCTACGACCGCAGCGACGTCGAAGAGATGAAGAAGGCCTACGCCTGCTTCGACGAGCTGCTGCAGGCCTTCGCCCGCGAAGGCTACGGCGTCTATCGCGCGAACACCGCCTTCGCCGAGAAGGTCGCCGCCACCTATGGCCCGGTCAAGCGCGACGTCGAGCGCCGCCTCAAGCGCGCGCTCGATCCCAATAACATCATCGCGCCGGGCCGCTGCGGCATCAGCCTGTAAGCAGCGACAACGACGCGCCGCGGTGCCACCCTCTGGTGCGCACCGCGGCCTTTTCCATGCCGAGGAATCCAACGATGAACGAAATCCATCTGCTGATCGGCGGCGAGCGCCGCAGCGCCACCGG
>JBEOKH010000409.1:0-3115 GCA_040275625.1 Thauera sp.
GAGCAGTCGCTTCATCGCGCCTTCTGCCAGAAGTCGAAGAAGTTGAACCAGTTGTCGGGGGCAAGACGGCAATAGTGTTCGAGGCGCGCCACGTAGCGGGCTTGCGCCTCGCCGATGACCCTGTTGCGTTCGCCGGGCGGCACCTGCGAAAAATCGGCCAGCAGCTCGAAGTGGATACGGTAGCGGTTGCCGCCCTGGTATAGCCCGGTCATGAAGAACGCGGGCCGGCGCAGCAGCGCGGCAACGCGAAAGGGCCCGATCGGAAAGGCCGCCGGCTGGCCGAGAAAGTCATGTTCCCGCATCATCTCGTCGGCCAGCCCGCGGTCGGCGAGCATGCCGACCAGGTAGCCGCTGGCGAGCTTGTCGCGGACTTCGAGCATCGACTCCAGGCGGCCCAGGGCAATGATGTCCCGGCTGGCGCTGAACCTCCGACACACTTGACTCCGTCGGCGGCGAGGGCTATCCTTTGGGCATGCGTCTGTGCGGCCAAGAATTCTCCCTCGACATTCTGGATCGAATCCGGGACGTGGTCACGTCGGTGCCGGAGATATCGCGCCGTGCGCTGTCGCGCCGGGTTTGCGAGTGGCTGGATTGGCGTAGCGCGACAGGTGCCTGGCAGGAAGGAGGTTGCCGCAAAGCCCTGGCGCAGCTCGTTCGGCGCCAGGTCATCGAACTTCCGGCCGCCCCGGCCCTCTTCACCCCACGCCAGCCGCCGACTCTGGAGGTGGAAGACCTTCGCGTCAGTACGTCACTGGAAGCGCTTGGCGCTGTGGAGTTGGTCGCCGTAGAGGCGGGGAGTCTGGAAGCGCAGACCTGGCGCGCGCTGATGGCGCGTGAACACTACCTGGGCGACAAACCCCTGTGCGGCGCCCAGTTGCGCTACCTGGTGCGCAGCGAACGCTACGGCTGGCTGGGAGCGTTCGGCTTCACCTCGGCGAGTTGGGCCTTGAAGGAGCGTGACCAGGCGATTGGCTGGGATGATGCGGCGCGTCGGCACAACCTGCGGCAGGTGGTGGCGAACGCCCGCTTCCTGATCCGACCGGGCGTGCAGGTGCCGAATCTCGCCTCACAGGTGCTCGGACTCGCGAGCCGGCGACTGCCGGCGGACTGGGAAGCGCGCTACGGCGTACGACCGCTGTTGCTGGAGACCTTCGTCGATCCGACGCGCTTTTCCGGCCACTGCTACCGCGCGGCCAACTGGATGGACGTCGGAACCACCTCGGGGCGCCGTGATGGGGTGGCCAAACACATCTTCCTGCTCCCGCTGGTCGGCGAGTGGCGCGAGCGATTATCCGCGAAACCCTGCGACGGCCTGCGCACCTCCCCCCGTGCGCCAGCGAGCAACTGGGCGGAAGAAGAATTTGCCACGGTTCGCTGGTACGATGAGCGCCTCAAACGACGTCTGGTTTCCCTTGCACTCGATTTCTTCCATCGCCCGCAGGCGAATGTGCCCGAAGCCTGCGCTTCGCGAGCCGGAACGATGGCCGCGTATCGCTTTTTCCGCAACCGCCAGGTGAACTTGCAAGCCATTCTGACCCCGCACATCGAAGCGACCATCGAGCGCATTCGACAGCACCGCATCGTCCTGGTCCCCCAGGATACGACGACACTCAGTTACTCCCATCATCCGGCCACCGAAGGGCTGGGTCCGGTCAACACGACGCGTGACCAGGCCATCGGCTTGCTGCTGCACGATACCGTGGCCTTCAGCGTCGAGGGGACGCCGCTCGGCATCCTCGACGCCCAGTGCTGGGCACGCGATCCCGACGAGCACGGCAAGAGCGAGGAGCGCAAGAAGCTGCCGATCGAGGAAAAGGAGAGCATGAAGTGGCTCAACAGCTTCACCCGGGTGGCTGAAGTCCAGGCACTGTGCCCGGAAACCCTGTTGGTAAGCATGGGCGATCGCGAGTCGGACATTCACGATCTGTTTGCCCTGGCCGCGCGCGATCCGGCGGGACCGAAGCTGCTGGTGCGGGCCGAGCGCACCCGCCAGCGACGCGTGGAGAACGAAGCGCTGTGGGACTTCATCGGCCGCCAGTCGCCCGCCGGCGAGATCACGCTGCACATCCCCCGGCGTGGCAATCGCATGGCGCGCACGGTGGTGCTCCCCGTGCGCTTCTCTGCGGTAACGCTGCAGCCACCTCGTGACAGCCGCCTGCCGCCGGTTGACCTGTGGGCGGTTCATCTGCACGAAGAGAACACCGACGATCCCGAGCCGATCGAGTGGATGTTGCTCACCACCGTGCCGGTTCACACCTTCGACGACGCCGTTGAGCGTGCCGAGTGGTACGCCGCGCGCTGGGGGATCGAGGTCTTCCACCGCACCCTGAAGAGCGGCTGTCGGATCAAAGATCGCCAACTCGGTACCGCCACGCGCTTGCAGGCGTGTCTGGCCATCGACATGGTGGTCGCGTGGCGCGTCTACCACTTGGCGATGCTCGGGCGCGAGGTCCCCGATCAGCCGTGCACCGTCTTCTTCGAAGAAGTCGAATGGAAGGCCTTGCACTGCTACCACTACAAGACCTCGGTGGCCCCCGACGAACCGCCCAGCATGGCCCAAGCGATCCGCATGCTCGGTCAGATGGGCGGCCACCTCGGACGCCGACTCGACGGCCCGCCCGGCACCCAGGTGCTCTGGCGTGGCCTGCAGTATCTGGACGTCGCCGTCCAGATGTACATCACCTTCACCTGCTCACCTCCCCCGCGAGTCTGGCGTTCCTACCCCGAGGGGTATCTGTCGCACCCCCAGGCGCCTTGAGCGGCGGCAGTAACCCTTGAGCATAAGGACGGTGTAGGCCACGCCAACTGGACCAGGGTAGGTCCGTCGGTTGGGGCAGCCCGCAGGCCATAACCCCACCTCCCGAGGCAGCAAAGCCTGACGGGTCGTCGTTCGACACGCTCCCTCGCGACCGGCCATAGGGCGGAGCCGGTAACAGGTTCCGCCGCGCGATGCCGCGTCATTTCCCCTGCGCAAACGGCAGGTCGCCGGGAGGCTGCACCGGAGCGCTTCCCGCAGGACCGCGGCGGAACGTCCCTGTGGGGCTTCTGCCCTCCGTCACTGTCGCACCCCAAGCGCCCTTGAGTGGCAGCGGAGTCAGGTGAGGGTAAGGATCAG
>JBEOKH010000410.1:0-9895 GCA_040275625.1 Thauera sp.
TTTTCAGGTGGCTATGCGATCAGGGAAAATGCATTCCGAGTGCGGAGGCCCTGGGGAGCCCCCCTCTCGGTTTTTCCGCTGCCCTAACTCTGTTCACTTTAAGAAACCCATCAGCTTGCCAATCGCAATCTCACTCGTCCGCGCCACCGCATCAGCCGTGTTGCTGGCGTTGTGCGAGCCGAGCACGCAGCGCGGGTGCGAGCGGATGGGACTGTTCATCGGCGGCGGTTCCACCTCGAACACATCCAGTGCGGCAGAGAAGACCTGGCCGCTGTGCAGTGCCGCTTCCAGCGCGGGCTCGTCGATGACCGGGCCACGCCCCACGTTCACCACGCGTACCCCCGGCTTGCACCGGGCCAGCACCTCGGCGTTGAGCATGTGGTGGCTGCTGGCGGTGAGCGCACAGTTGATGACGATGAAGTCAGCCTCTTCAATGCGCTCGGGCCAGCCGGCACGTTGCACCTGAGGCATGGCGGGATCGTCGGCAGCAAACGGGTCGTAGGCCACCACGCTCATGTCGGCGGCCAGCAGGCGGCGGGCGGTGTTCTTGCCAATATCGCCATAGCCCACCAGGGCCGCCGTTTTGCCGGCGAGCGACATGCCGCGCGGCTTGGGCCACTCCCCG
This sequence comes from Thauera sp., assembly GCA_040275625.1. Taxonomy (GTDB): domain Bacteria; phylum Pseudomonadota; class Gammaproteobacteria; order Burkholderiales; family Rhodocyclaceae; genus Thauera. The sequence goes on from JBEOKH010000410.1 coordinate 626, forward strand.
ACGCGCACACCCCGGTCGATCTCGAAAGTCTGGCGGGCCAGGGCGATGACATAGCCGACAGCGATGTCAGCCACCTCGCCCCCGAACATGTTGGGGGTGTTGGTGATGGGGATGTCGAGATCCTTGCAGGCGGCAAAGTCGACGTTATCCACGCCGATGCCCCATTTGACGGCGGCCCGCAGCCGGCCGGCCTTGCCTGCTTCAAAAACCTCGCGCGTGGCTGGATCGTCGCCGATGATCCAGCCGTCGTGCTGAGGGACGAGTTCTTTCAGTTGTTCGACGCTGAGCGTCTGCACGATTTCGGGAGTGGTGATCTCTGCGCCGCGCTCCACAAACAGGGGGCGGAAGCTGTCGATCATGCGCAGCATGGGGGGGCAGGTCACGAGGATCTTCATTGGGCGGCCTTCTGCTGTTCTTGCATGAAGCGGGCTGCGACGACGGCAAAGTCCCAGTCGGCAGGGGTGTCGATGTCGATGGATTCGAAGTAGGGGCCTTCATACATCATGGGCTGCTTGCCGATGCGGGCCTTGGTTTTGGCGAAGCTGTCGGCCGTGAAGAGGTAGAGGTTGGAGTTCTCCTCGAACCAGGGCTCCAGGTTCTGCGTGGGAATCAGGTTGTCGGGGTCGTGATTGACCGGGCTGCAATCGGCACGGTAAAAGCGCGTCTGCACCTTGTCGACGGTGAACAGCGAGTCGGCCTCGCCCGCTGCCTTGGCGTCGAGGAAGGCGGCGATGGCCTTGCGGACGGTGTCCGCGCTCATCAGCGGGTTTGTGGTGTGCGTCATCAGATACAGGTCGGCCGGGACGTTGGCGACGTCGTCGGCCAGCACCAGGTTCATGCTGACGTGATCGCCGCAGATTTCGGGTTTGCGGTCGCGGATGGTGATGCGGTCGGTGTCGACCAGGCCATTCTCGGCCAGGATGTGGCGGGCGTCGGTGTTGATGATGATCTCGTCGATCTCGTCGACTTGAAGCAGGGTGTCGAGAATCCAGCGGAACAGCGGCTTGCCGCAGAAGTCGCGGAAGTTCTTGCCTTTGACGCGCACACTGTTGGCCTTCATGGGCAACAGGGCGACGATTCTTTGTCCGTTAAGCATGAGTTGATCCTTGTTCAGGCGGGGTAAAAATACTTGTCTTTCTCGGCGTGAGAGAGCTTGCGGTGCTGATGATTGCCCCGGAAGCTGCCGGTGTATTGATAAAAGCGGTAGCGGACGATTTCGGCGGCCTTCGCTGCAAGAACACCGTCACGGGCGGCGGCCCGACAGTCGCGCCAGATGCTGCGGACGATGTACCTCCCAGTGTCGACCGGGCCTACATGAAGCTGCGGCATGATCTGCTGCAGCGCTATGGCTTCGCGCTCGAAACGCCGCCTGACCTGCTTCCAGGTCTCGGCGTGGTGGTGGTAGACGGCAGCATCCGCGACATACGCCACCTTGCCGCCATCGCGAACCAGGCACTGGGCAAGCGCCATGTCTTCGAGACCGGTCAATTCTTCGTTGAAGCGATACTTGGACCAGGTGTCCTTGAGGAGTGCCGAGTTGGCGTTGTTGCAGTAGAAGCCTTCCTGGGGAATCCTGGATTCAGCCGGAAAATATTTTTCGAACACGCGCGATTCGCTGTAATGGCTGTCCCTTCCCGCAAGCTGCCGACCATAACTGTATTGAGCGTGACCGTCGATGAGGGGCTGACAAAGGCGTTGCAGCCAGAGCGAGTCGGTGGGCACGCAATGGCCGCTCGTAACGACCAGAATATCGCCCTCCGCGGATTCGCAGCCCATGTTGAGCGAGCGGCCAAACGAAAACTCTTCGCGCGCAATGTGCAGAATACGGCAGCCGTATCGCTCTGCGACCTCCAGCGTTCCGTCGGTCGAGCCCGAGTCGACCACCACGACTTCGCAATCGAGTCCGTTTGTGACTTGCTGGCCGACGCCCTCCAGCAGTTCGCCCAAATATTTCGCCTCGTTCAGCGTGCGGATGATCACACTGGCCCTGGCGTGTCCGAGGTTGATGAACCGAGGGTTGAGCAGCAGGTTGAAATGACAACCCATCTTTTGGTGCACGAGGCGGATCTCTTCCGGATACACCTCGTTGATTGCGAACATGTCCCAATGCACGGCAACGACCTGCTCGACGCCCAACTCATGTGCGAGTCCAAAGGCTTCGCGAACCGACATGTTGCCGATGATCCCGCGCCGGTTACGAAAATAGTTGATCTCGTTGACCGGTAGAAAAGCGGTGTGAATGGGGCCCGCTTGCCTCAGGGCATCGATCAGTTCGTCGCACAGGCGGGTGTCGCCCGCCATGTAAAGCGTCGCGCGCCGTGTTTTGAGCAGGTAGCCGACAAAACGGTACGAACCATCATCGCTGCGGAGCAGGTCCGGATGTGCGGCAGGTACGGAGTTGATTTCCAGCCCGTCTGCAAGTTGCAGCCAACGGGCTGGCGCAGGCACAAGGCGATCGGCGGCAACGCCCCATTGCACAAGCGCTTCCAGCACCGGTTGCGGGCCCACGAAGCGAGCGTGCGGCGAGGCTTTGGCCAGCTGCGGCAGGGTGTGCGGGTCGCAGTGGTCGATGTGCTCGTGGGTGAGCATGACCCAATCTGCGTCGGTGACCTGCTCGGGCTTGAGGCTGAGCGGCACCTTGCGGACCAGGTCGGGGGCGTCCAGCGTTTCGACCGAGTGTGACAGGTAGGGGTCGATGTAGATGACCAGCCCGGCCAGTTCAAGACGGCAACCGGACTGGCCGAGCATTCTTACAGGGATTCTCATGACGCGCTTGATGTTCCAAACAAGATACTATTCGTACCCATACCGGGCCAGCCAAACAGCGTGATCGTTGTTTATTTTCTCGATTACCTCGCTGCTCAAAGTGTCGCGATATGATCGACAATGCTCTGGATCAGTGATATGAGTCGGACTCAACAACGTCTTCTGGTACTGATCCGTGGGCAGATCATTTACCGTCCTGTGAATTTCCTCCGCACTCGCCATATCCAGTCCCAGGCAGTCAAGCACTTTTCGAATTTCCTCTGCGGGCGCTTGCATGAAGCGCTCGTAATCGAAAACGAAATCACTATAAGGGAGCCAGATATCGTGAAGCGCGCGATTGTATTTTGCATATTCCGTCTCGCCGCCAACACGATCCATTAGCGGGAATCCCCGTCTTTTTGCAGAAGCCACCGAATCACGCAGATCCCGGCGTGTTGTGATGATCAAGTTCTCCGCTCGAGCAACATCGTCCCTGAATTCGTGAGTCTTGATCAGCTTCAGGCCCTTTGCGAGCGCAAGCTCCTTCTGGTGAACGGGATTTTCTGAATAACCACTTGAGAAAGGCACTCCTGCCTGCTCCAGTGCGAGACGTATGATATTGAACAAGGCGGTCGAACCTGAATGCCTCATTCCAGCGATGACGATGCTCGGCGATTCAAGACGCTGACAAGAGGATTGCGCGGCGCTTTCGTCATTGCGATCACATCCGTTTCTCCTCGCCTTTTCCCGCGCCTTGAGCAAGATTCTGAAAAAGCAAGAAACGGCGGTACCCAAGGGCTTTAGCTGATTACTGACACGCGCCGCGGTGACGCGCTGGAGATCCGGGGCAGGAACGCCAATCGAGACGGCATCCTCGAAGTGCATCAGGGCACGTGATGCGTTTCCGGCAATGGCAGCAGCCCGACCGAGACTGTTATGAACACTCGCGGCTAGGACTCTGGCAACGAGCGTCCTGCTCACGCCCCAATCCTGGGCAAGATGAATGAACCTCCTGCCTTCGCTGACCTGATTCGTTTGAACGCATCCTGCAGCGACGAGAAGAGCCAGCCTCGCGCGGTCAGGATGGCACCGCAGGGTTTCGCGGTCGAGCTGGGCAAGGCTATCCCAGTCACCGAGCTCCCATTGTCTCCAAACGCATTCGGACAGGCGCTCGTCATGGATGAGGGATGGAGCCGCTGCATCCTTGACTCCGCGCATCGTCTGCACGCCTTCAGCAGACAACTGCTCGCTCTGGCGCGGTGCATCAACGTGGCGCTGACTGCCTCTGTTGCGAGACGGCGGATGTGGCCTTTTCACCATGGTGCCCCCTTACAGGCCGGGTTCCCGCAGCAGCAGGTCCTTGAGAAGGTCAAGTTGGGCGTTGGCCTTGACCATTTCCTCGTCGAGCAACGATTGCCGCTGCTGGTGCTCGAGGACGGCCTGGCTGAGGGTGGCGTACTCGGCCGACAGCGTCGCCGCTCGCTTCGCCAGGGCATCGCGTTCGGCGGTGAGTGCCGCCTTCTCCTTCGCGAGCGCCTCACGCTCGGCGGCTAGCGTGGCCTTCTCCTTGTTCAGCGCGTCGAGTTGACCGTGCCGATCGGCAGCGAGCTTCTCGGCAGCGGCCTTGGCCTGCGTTACGTCGGCTAACCCGAGGGCTTGCTCAGCGCAGGTTTCATTCTGTTGCGCACGCTCCCGCTCCAGGTGTGTCAGGCGTTCGGAGAGCTTGCCTGCATCACGGCAGAATACGGCCGTGCACAGCTCGGGGTGAGTTTCTTCCTCTTCGGCGACGAGGCGGAATCCGCGTGCCTCCAGCCACGCTGCGCAAGTCGAAAGGACCGCCTCAAGCCGGGAAATTTCCGCCGTATCTCGAATACAACGCAGTTCCAGGACATCAAGCGTATCGACCAGGCTTCCCGCGCTCTCCAGTAGCGGCAGGGCGGGTAGGCAGTCCACGACCAACCAGTTCCATTGCGTGCCGACAGGGGACTCGAGACGAGCGAGGAGGTCGGGTAACGTTAGCGTTTCAACCACCTCGACATCGCGGGTCTTGAGGTTACGCCACAGGCCTTCGAGCGCGGTCGGTGGGATCAGGCTGCTTTCGGCGACGTTGCTTGCGATATGAAAATCAGCCAGCCCGGACTGTCCAGCAATCACAGCTCGCACGGCAATGCCTTTGGGCCAGGCGGAGACCTGTCTCTGCAGGCATTCAACGTTCTCCGCCATGGCGTCGATGGTCAGCAAGGCGGTCGCGCCGCTGAAGGCCGACAGTGCCCGCCCCCGCCCGGCACCAACCACGACGACCCCCTGCATCGGGAAAAGACGTGCGAGTACTTCGCGCAGCGAATCGAGGTACGGGGGCTTAGGCATTTCGTCTCCCGTTCAGGCGCTCCATGCGGAAAGCCTTTACCTCGCGCCGGAGCGCAAAGGGCAAACGAATCCAGCCGATCGGCGACTTGACGTTGCGCAGGAAGGCTGCCCCAAGACGGTAGGAAAGCTGTTTCTTGACACGCTCCGCTTCCTGTCGATCGTCATAGCGGAAAACCGGCGGCCGCGTTGCGTCTCCGCGTGCGCGCACCTCCGCACGGTGCTTGCGGGTCGTACCGATGAGGGCGAATGGCATCCCGATCCAGCCACCGAGCGAGCGCGAATTCTGGATCATGGTCGCGCCCAGACGGTAGGTGAGTTGCTGCTGGATGCGTTCGGCTGCGCCCAGGAGTCGGGCCTGCTTGCGTGCCTTCACCGCGGGGAGGGGCTTGGGGGCCATGTTCTTCGGCGCCCCGGCCTCCTGGACGTTGCGAAGCCCAACGAGCAACTGCTCTTTCTCCTTCTCCTTTTTAAGTCTCGCCTGTTCGGCTGACTTCATGCGCAGGGCCTTGAGCGCCTCTTGAGCTTCCCGGAGCTTACCGAGCAGTCGCTCCTTTTCCTTGGCTGCTTCCGCTTGCTGAGCAAGCTTCTTGCGCAGTTCCCCCACTTCCTTGGACAGTTCGGAAACGCGCTTCGTGGAAGCGGCTGCGGTCTTTGCCGACGCGTCGAGCTTTTCCTGGAGCTTGTGTTCGTTCGCCTTCGCCACATCGAGCGCCCTCGAAGTCTCCGCAAGCGCTTTCTCATGGCTTTGCTTCGCAAAAAACAAGCGCTCGAGCTCTTCCTGAACCTCATGCAGCTGGCTCAGGAGGAGCTCGTTCTCTTCGCTGGTTTCGGCATGACCGGCCAGTTCGACACGCAGCCGCTCAAGCTCGGCATTCAGCTCTTTGGTCCGGCCCTCGGTCGCGGCGAGCGCCTGCTGCTTCTCCAGGACTTCCCGCCCTGCTTTCTCCAGTGCGGCCCGACGCTCATCGGCCTCCCTCTGCACCGATGCAAGCTGCATTTGCAGGGATTCGAGCGCCTTGGCGGACGTCGTCAGCGCTTGCTCGTGGTGCTCCTTCGCAACGAACTGGCGCTCGAGCTCTTCCTGGACCTCATGCAGCTGGCTCAGGAGGAGCTCGTTCTCCTCGCTGGTTTCGGCATGACCAGCCAGTTCGACACGCAGCCGCTCCAGCTCCGCACCCAGTTCGGCGATCCGGTTCTCCGATGTGTCGAGCGCCTTTTGCTTGCGCTCGACCTCTTCGCCGACTCGCTGTAGCGCCAGGCGGCGGTCATCCGCCTGCTGTTGAACGGTCACGAGTTGCGCTTCCTGTTCGCGCAAGGCAACCCGCTGGCGCGCGGCCCAGCGCGTGTTCATCTGCAAGGCGACCCAGGCCGCATCCGCGGGAGCCGCGAGCATGCCGAACTCGAAGGGAAGATTGGCGACTGCCTGCAGCTCGTCATAGAGCTGGACGACCGGCGGGTTTTGAGCGACACAGTGCCCGGCGACGAACCTCGACAACACCGACGCGTTCCCGCTGTCTTCCACGCCGGCCCCATGCAGCCTCCCCGCAACGGGCTCCTGCTCCGCGACAAGCTCGCTTACGGCCGGCGCGCCACCTACGGACGCTTCCAGCTCGGACACCGCTGGCTGTGTATCGGCTTCGTCGGTCCCGAGCAACACATGCGCCGGCGGCTCGTTCAGCGGCGCATTGAGCTGCGTGCGCAGCTGCTGCAGGTAGACACGCACCGAGTGCCGCACCTGCTCGGCATGTACCAGCACGCTGCGCTTGGGGTTGCGGTTGTAGAAGTGCAGCATGGCGGCGTTGAACGCCTGCCAGTTCGACAGCTTCGCATCGACGGAGAGCGCGTCGTCGGCGCCCGGGCCGACGAGCGCGCTTTGCGGGTCGGCATAGACGAAAACGAAGTTGATCGACGGGTCGAGCTGCTTCCAGTACTCCAGCAGATGGATGGCGCCCGGGTCGGACCAGCCCCAGAAGCGCTGGTCGAGGTTGCCGAGCATGAGGTCCATGGCCATGCCGTGCCAGATGGGCGCGGTGCCGATCTGCTCGATCTGTTCCGGGGCGGTGAGCGCGGCCAGCGCCGGGGTGCCGTGCGCCTGACGCAGCATCTCGCTGATCTGCGCGGGCAGCAGGCCCTCGCGGCGCGAGGGATTGGCCTTGCCCATGCCGCACTCGTGCAGCAGGTTCTCCACCTCCTGATAACCCGACTGCGGATGGCCGACGATGATGAACTTGTGCATTGCGTGCTACCCGTAAGCGATTAGAGATCGAACACGATCTTCGCGCCCACCGCGATCTGGTAAATGATCTGCGTGAGGTCCTTCCAGATCTGCCGCGACTTGACGTCCACCTTCGGCAGCACCATCACCTGGTCGCCGGCGCGCAGTTCCATGTCCTCCTCGCCCTCGGTGAAGCTGCCGTCGCGATGCGCGACGATGATCCGCGAGTTGTCGGCGTTCTGGGTGTAACCACCGGCGCTCTGGATGTACTCCTCCAGGCTCATGCCGTCGCGGTAGGCGATCGCGTTGGGGAACAGCACCTCGCCGCTCACCAGCACCAGGCCGTCGCGGGTGGGGATACGGATGATGTCGCCGTTTTCGAGCAGGAGCTGGTGGCGGTGCTCGGTCTGGGCGATCAGGACCTGGCCGGAGGTCTCGATCTTGCGCGCGCGGTCGACCCACTGCAGGATGAGCTCGGCTTCTTCCTTGCGCAGGCGGGCCTCGTCGCTGGTGCCGCTGCGCGCGGTGAGCACGCTGGTCTCCAGGCTCTTGAGCGCGGTCTGCAGCATGACCTGCTGGCGCTCCTTCACGCTGCGGCGGTAGAGCTGGATGCTCTCGGTCTCGGCGTTGGGGGTGACCTGAATGCGGCCGACCAGCTCGCCCATGCGCGCGCCGTAGGGCAGCACGTATTCCTGCGGGCTGACGTGCTCGCCCTCGACCCGCACGGTGATGGTGCCGGGCTTCTTGTCGGCGGTGAATTCGACCTCGTCGCCGTTCGCCACATAGATCGAGCTGGCCTGCTCGATCGGGTAGTACTCGGCGTTGCGCACCGTGCCGGTGTTGCGGGTGACGCGCACATGGGTGGCGTCGGCCTTGGGGCGGCCGAGGTGGGCGAGATAGGCGATGGTGACCTCGGGCGGGGTGAACTCGAAGCGCTTGGCGTTCTGCACCAGGCCGCGCACTGCCACTGCGTTGTTGCGCGGCGGCACGAAGATGACGTCGCCGTCGCTCAGCTGCAGCAGGGGCATGCGGCCTTCGAGCAGGAAGTCATACAGGCTGAGCGTGGCGCGCACCTGCTCGCCGCGCTTGACCTGCACCGCAAGGAAGCTGCCGCGCTCAGCGTCGATGCCGCCAGCCTGGTCGAGGTAGTGCAGCAGGCTGTCCATGCTGGTGCCGTTGTAGAGGCCCGGGCGATGCACGAAGCCGCCGACGAAGATGCGCACCGGCTGCGCGGCGGCCAGGCTGGCGTAGCTATAGACGTTGGCACGGAAGACGCGGCGCACGCCGGCATCGACCACGCGCTGCAGGTCCTTGTTGGCGACGCCCATCACGCGGATCGGCCCCACGTGCGGCAGGAAGACGTTGCCCTGCGGGTCGACGACGAGCGCCTCGTCGAAGGTGTAGCCGCCCCACAGGCGCACCTGCACGCGGTCGCCGACGGCGATGAGGTAGTCGGGGTTGAACTGGGTGGCGCCACCGCGCGCGAAGCTGCCGGTGAAGAGGTTGGCGCCGAAGACGTCGCTGGCGAGGTTGGCGCCGTATTCGGGCATGGGGGCGAGCGCGTTCTGCGCCACGCCTTCAGCGGGCTGTGCCCCCGCGGCACGCGCTGCGGCGGCCTGGGCCTGCATGCCCTGGGTCGTGTCGACCGTGGCCACGCCGGGCACCGTCCCGGCACCGGCGGGCAGGTTCTGGTTGATCTGCGCGTGTGCGGGCGCGACGAGGAGACTGGCGCACAACAGGGCGAAGCGGACGATACGACGCATGACTCAATCCTTGTGGTCGCGGATGATGGCCGCGATCAGGTGGACCACGCCTGCAACCAGCAAGGCGACGATCACGAAGACGATGGTGTTATAGACGCGGCGGGGCTCGAGCGAGTACTCGGGCAGCGTCGGGCTTTGCAGCACGGAGACCTTCTTGAGGGTGCGGGTGGCCTCGACGCG
>JBEOKH010000411.1:0-3025 GCA_040275625.1 Thauera sp.
CGCTGGCCGCGCTCAAAAAGGATGCCGTGGTGACGGGGGCGGAACAGACGGTGGCGGGAACCGGCTGGTTGCCAGCGGTGTTGCGGGTTCAGGCTCTACCGACAGCAGGCGAGTGCTCAGAATCCTTGCAAGGCGAAGAAGAGGAACCGGCATTGGCCGGGTAAGCCGCCGCAATGCCATACCGTTGAACCGATGCGGGAAGACACTGGGCGCTGACGCGTTGCGCGGCACTCGCCCGCCTCGGTGGGGGGCAGCAAGGAGGAAATCCAGGCTTGAGAGGTGGGGGCAGAGGGGCAGTACAAAGACCAGCCAGCTTGCGTTACCTGGATTTGTGCTAATAGAGTGCATATAATGTGCGTAATAGTTGCAATGCTGTAACTTGCTCGCCGGAGAGACGCCATGCCAATGACCGCTGCCTATGCCCCTGCCTTGACCCACGGCTTCGAAGGCTTCCTGGATTTTCTGCGCGATCAGGAAGCCGGGCCGGCCGTGCTCTCGCCGAAGCGATTCAGCGACGTGCTGAGCATCGACCTCCAGACGCTTGCCGGGCAGGCCCATGTGCACCGCAACACCTTGAGCCGGGCGCCCGCCTCGGAGAGCGTGCAGCGCTTCATGCGCGAGGCCCTGCGCGTGCTGCGTGCCGCCGACGACCTGACCGGCGATGTCGGCCGGGCCATCTTCTGGTATCGCAACGAACCCCTGCCGCCCTTCAATTACAAGACGGCTGAGCAATTGGTGTCGGAAGGGCGGGCCGAGGATGTGCTGCGCTACGTGGAGTCCCTCGAAGCGGGCGCGGCGGGATGAAGCTGATCCGGCTGGCTGGCGTCACCGCCTATCGCCTGCATATGCCGAAGTGGGCGGTTGCGCCGACGAGCGGCGCCGGGGCGGCCAAACACGGCGGGCGAGCCAACCGGCCGGGAGTCGAGGCGCTCTATCTGGCTCTCGATACCGAAACGGCGGTGCGGGAATACCAGCAGGTGTCGAGCCTGCTCCCGCCTGGAACCCTGACCAGTTATCAACTGACGGTCGAGCCGGTGGCGGACTTCACCGCCGGCTACGATGCCTCGGTGTGGCCACCGATCTGGGAGGACTTCTACTGTGATTGGCGAGCGTTGTGGTTCAACCAGCGTATCGAGCCGCCGAGTTGGATCGTCGGGGACACGGTGATCGCGGCGGGCGGCAAGGGGATTCTCTTCCCGTCGCAGGCGAACGCGGGCGGTTCCAATCTGGTCCTGTTCGTCAATGCGCTGACGGCGACGGATTCGCTTCAGGTCTACGATCCCGGCCGGTCCTTGCCGCAAAACCAGAACTCCTGGGCAAGGTGATCGTCGGCCATTGCTCTGCAGGCCGGAATAGAGTGAAAAAACTCATGCAGGAATCTACTCAACAAGCGATTGAACGCTACCTTCGTAGCGGCGACCACGATGCACACTTCCGGCCATGGCCGGGAGACAACTACGTTGCCCAAGCCCAGTACGGGAGTGTCGCGCTGCGTCACGCACTGATCTCGGCGGTCCGCCATCGAACGGCGCACGCCGAACTCCCGGCAGCCCCGCCCGAACAGGATGTTGTGGCCTTCACCCGCGGCAAAGTGGCCCCCATGGTGCGGGGATTGTTCCCGGTCCACGAACAGGAGTCCGTCCTCGACGTGCTCGGACACTCGGTCGTCTTCCTCACGCCGGCCACCATCGATGCGGTACTCGAGCAGACGCCATGGCTCAGTACCGCCTGGGATCTGGCGAACCTCTATCTCGCCGGCGTCGGCGCGGAACTCCTGGCTGACGACGCGCCCACCCTGCTCGGCCTCAGCGAAGGAACGACCTGCTACCTCTCGGCCGAATACCTCGGCGCGTCCGGGCGCTTCGACGACTTCCTGGTCCATGAGGCGGCACATATCTTTCACAACTGCAAGCGCCGCACGATCGGATTGCGCGAGACACGGCGGCGTGAGTGGCTGCTGGAGATCGAGTTCGCCAAGCGCGAAACCTTCGCTTATGCCTGCGAGACCTACAGCCGAATTCACGGCCTTGGCCGGGGGCTGCGGGCTCGGCAGACACTGCTCGCGGAATACGCGCAGGGACCGATGCCGGCGGACGTCAGATTGGATGTGGAAGAATACCTCGACATCCTGCGCGAAGCAGTTGCCGCCCGCAACGGCTGGAAACGCATCCTGGCACGGTGCGCGCCGCCCCAGGGTGGGCATAGCAGCCATTCTTGACCTTCCCACAAGTCCGCAGGCTGCTTTTTCGCGAGAAGCTGCACGGTCCTGGCGGTGCGGAAACACGTCCCTCTTGACCGCTACGGCGGCGGTTTGAAGCGGACCCTGCCATTTCGGCTCCCAACCTCGCCGCTTGCCGAGGCCTACGACGAGGCGGGAGATGTCGAGGGTCACTTCGTGCCTGTAACGCCCAGCGTCGCCGATCGGCCGAATTGTTGATCCAAGACGAGCAACGCCTCCAAGTCGTCCGGTAGCCCAATACCGGCTCGCCAACACATGCAGCGAAAGGCTTCGATCTGCCTGGCCAGCGGGACGTCAGGGCTCCTGGCCTGACATTCCCGAAAGAATGCCACCAAGGCATGAGTGCGTGTTCGCTGTATGCAATCCGCGATATCGTCGAGCACGTCGATACGCCACAGCGGACTCTCGCGCATGAAGTCTGCGGTCGGCACGAACGCCGATTCGCCGGTCGCTCGGTCCACATAGAAGCCGCGCAGCGTGCGGCACGATAACAACAACAGCAATTCGTCGCGCGTCGGCACGTCGATGCCGGGGCTCAGCCAGTAGGGGCTGCGTTTGTTGATCTCGTTCATGTTGGCTCCTTCAAAATGATGCCATGGGGTCAAGCGTTGTCCGGCTTGCAGTCAGGCGCGGGCGAGTCGTCGATGCCTGGGCCGCGGGCGGGGCGAGGTGGTTCGCCGGGGGTTACACGGCGCATGACAACTGACTGACCTAAATAAGCGGCTGCGGCTCTTGCGCGCGCATGCCCTGCCAGTTGCGACACCGCCAGCCGCGCCGCCCGATCCA
>JBEOKH010000412.1:0-2241 GCA_040275625.1 Thauera sp.
CCGAACGGAGCGCCCGAACGGAGCGCCCGAACGGAGCGCCCGAACGGAGCGCCCGAACGGAGCGCCCGCGACGCCCCGCATCATTTTCAGGCGTCGTCATCCGCGGCTTCCGCTACCCACGTAGCGTCGCGCTCAGGTGCGCCGGTCGAATGCATGGGAATTCGGGGGCGCTTCGGGGGTCGCAGTGATTTTTGATCCGGATTGCTGCAATGCGTTAACGTCAACGTAAAATGACGGGATTGGGGTGCGCAGGCCCGCCCCGGCAGATTCCGATAGACGTCCTGGAGAGGAGAGAACCCATGAGCGCAATCAACGAATTTCTCGCCGCGCGCGACTTCCTGCTGCAACACCGCAGCGATTACGCGGCTGCGTACGCCGGTTTCAAATGGCCGAAACTGAAGGAGTTCAACTGGGCGCTGGACTACTTTGACACCCTGGCCAAGGGCAACGACAACCCGGCGCTGTGGATCATCGAGGAAGACGGCAGCGAGTCGAAGCTGTCCTTTGCCGAGATGTCGGCACGCTCGAACCGCGTCGCCAACTGGCTGCGCAAGCAGGGCGTCAAGCGTGGCGAGCGCATCCTGATCATGCTCGGCAACGAAGTGCCGCTGTGGGAGACCATGCTCGCCGCGATCAAGCTCGGTGCGGTGGTGATCCCGGCGACCACGCTGCTGACCCCGGAAGACCTGGTGGACCGCGTCGAGCGCGGCCAGGTCAGGCACGTGGTGATCGGCAAGGCCCACACCGACAAGTTCGAGAACCTGCCGGGCAGCTTCGGCCGCATCGCCGTGGGTGGCGCGCCGGCGGGCTGGAAGGCCTTCGAGGAGGCCGCGGCCGAATCCGACCAGTTCACCCCGGATGGCGTGACCCGCGTCGACGACCCGCTGCTGCTCTACTTCACCTCGGGCACCACCTCCAAGCCCAAGCTGGTGCTGCACACCCACCAGTCCTACCCGGTCGGCCACCTGTCGACGATGTACTGGATCGGCCTGAAGCCCAACGACCGCCACATGAACATCTCCTCGCCGGGCTGGGCCAAGCACGCCTGGAGCTGCTTCTTCGCGCCCTGGAACGCCGGCGCCTGCGTGTTCCTGTACAACTACAACCGCTTCAACGCCAAGGCCCTGCTCGACGTGCTGGTGAAGTACGAGGTCACCACCATGTGCGCGCCCCCGACCGTTTGGCGCATGCTGATCCAGCAGGACCTGGCGTCCGTGAAGACCAAGCTGCGCGAGCTGATCGGCGCCGGCGAGCCGCTGAATCCGGAAGTGATCGACCAGGTGAAGAAGGCCTGGGGCATCACCATCCGCGACGGTTTCGGCCAGACGGAGACCACCGCGCAGATCGGCAACACCCCCGACCAACCGCTCAAGCCCGGCTCCATGGGCCGTCCGCTGCCCGGCTACAAGATCGCCCTGCTGGACGCCGAGAGCAAGCCCTCGGTCGAGGGCGAGGTGGCGCTGGTCATGGGCGAGCATCGTCCGGTCGGCCTGATGGTCGGTTACGCCGGCGATGCGGCCAAGACTGCGGAGGTGATGCGTGACGGCCACTACCGCACCGGTGACGTCGCCAGCATCGACGACGAGGGCTACATCACCTACGTCGGCCGCGCCGACGACGTGTTCAAGGCCTCCGACTACCGCATCAGCCCCTTCGAGCTCGAGAGCGTGCTGATCGAGCACCCGGCCGTGGCCGAAGCCGCGGTGGTGCCGAGCCCGGATCCGCTGCGCCTGGCGGTGCCGAAGGCCTTCGTGATCCTGGTCGCCGGCCACGAGCCGAGCCGCGAGCTGGCGAAGGACATCTTCGCCTTCACCCGCGAGCGCCTGGCTCCGTACAAGCGCATCCGCCGCCTGTCCTTCGCCGACCTGCCCAAGACCATCTCGGGCAAGATCCGCCGCGTCGAGCTGCGCAAGGCGGAAGAGGCGCGCGGCGAGAACGTGCGCGGCGAGCTGGAGTTCTTCGAGGAAGACTTCCCCGAGCTCAAGGGCTGATTTCGCAGTACCCTGGCACGGCCTGGTGTCGTGTCGGGGGCTGTGGCTGGCATGGGGAACGGGGCGTGGCAAGGACGCCCCGCCCGGTGCACATGCTGCTACAATGCCGGCCGTGGCGGGTCTCCCCGCATTGCAGCGCGGTGAACCTGGTCAGGGCCGGAAGGCAGCAGCCACAGCCGCTCCCTGCAAGTGCCGGGGGTCAGGCTCGCCACCCCGAACATACGAAGGGCGCTCCGCGGAGCGCCCTTCG